>NZ_QOCZ01000101.1 GCF_018207095.1 Nocardiopsis sp. MG754419
CCACCGCCCCCTGACCCACCGTGCTCTCGGCCCGTCGGCCCGTCGGCGCGCGGCCCGGTGGGTCGTGCGCGGGACGGTGCCGCTCAGCGGCCGGGGCGGGCGGTGGCGTCGTCCAGGGCTTCCCGGATCTTCGGGGGCAGTTCGATGCTCTCCACCGAGAGGATCTCCTCCAGCTGCGGGAGCGTGCGCGGACCCACCACCGCGGACGCCACGCCCGCCTGGTCCCGGGCCCAGCTCAACGCCACGGCCAGTGGTGAGACGCCGAGGCCCTCGGCGGCGGTGCACACCGACTCCACCACCCTGCGGCTGCGGTCGTCCAGATAGGGCTCGACGTAGGGCGCCATGTGCGGGAACGCGGCCCGCGAGTCCGGGGGCACCCCGTTGCGGTACTTGGCGCTGAGCACGCCTCGGCCCAGCGGCGACCAGGCGATCAGGTGGGCGTCGCCCGCGGCCGTCGCCGGTCGCAGCGCGTGGTCGGCCGCGCGGTTGAGCAGGGAGTACTCGGTGCCGACGCTCACCAGCGGCACGCGGCCCGGCAGCGCGCGCTGCCAGGTGGCCAGGGTCGCGAACTGCCACGCGTCCAGGTTGCCGGTGCCCACGTAGCGGGCCTTGCCCGAGGCGACCGCGGTCTCCAGCGCGGACAGCGTCTCCTCGGGCGGGGTGTGGGGGTCGAACACGTGCAGCTGCCACAGGTCGACGTAGTCGGTCTGCAGGCGTCGCAGGGAGGCGTCCAGCGACGCCAGCAGGTGCCGCCTGGAGGTGTCGACCGGGCGGTAGCCCTCGGGGGTGTGGCCGCTCTTGGTGGCGACCACGACGTCCTCGCGTCGTACGGTCCCGCGCAGGAGCCGGCCCAGGATGCGCTCGCTCTGTCCGCCCGTGTAGATGTCCGCGGTGTCCACGAGCGTGCCGCCGGCGTCCGCGAACGCGGTGAGCTGCTGCCCGGCCTCCTCCTCGGAGGTGTCCTTTCCCCAGGTCATCGTGCCGAGAGCGGTACGAGACACCCAGAGCCCTGATCTGCCCACCTGTCGCTGTTCCATGCGGCGGAGAGTACCTTGTCCACCACCGAGGGGGAGGTCGGACGTCCTCTGGCACGCCTTCCCCCGACACCGAGAACGCCCTTCCGTCAAGCCGTGACATTCCGGACGGGCTCCCGTGGGTTGCCGGTCACCGGTAGTTGACCGGACGTAGGTCGGGGGTACACCTTGGCTGCGTACCGTCATCGCAGTCCGGACCGTGGCTGAGGTGCGACGTGTGACACGGCCCGGCCGGACCGTGTCCCCCAGACCCTGTGCCCGCGCCCGTCATTCGGCGCACCACTGAAACGAAAGTCCGTACCGAGTGTCCATCTTCGAGGCGGTCGTTCTCGGCCTCATCCAAGGACTCACCGAGTTCCTGCCCATCTCCTCCAGCGCGCACCTGCGCGTCTTCGCGGCGTTCTTCAACTGGCCCGACCCGGGCGCGGCCTTCACCGCCGTGAGCCAGATCGGCACCGAACTCGCGGTGATCCTCTACTTCCGCAAGCGCATCTGGGCGATCATCTCCGTCTGGTGCCGGTCCCTGTTCGACCGGGAACTGCGCTCCGACATCAACGCCCGCATGGGCTGGTACATCATCATCGGCACCATCCCGATCGGTGTGCTGGGCCTGCTCCTGGAGGACCAGATCGAGGGGGTCTTCCGCGACCTGCGGCTGATCGCCCTCAACCTCATCATCTTCGGCATCATCCTCGGTCTCGTCGACCATCTGGCCCGCCGCCAGAACGAGATCGAGGACCTCACCCTGAAGCGGGGCCTCACCTTCGGTCTGTTCCAGACCCTCGCGCTGATCCCGGGTGTCTCCCGCTCGGGCGCCACCATCACCGGTGGTCGTCTGTTGGGCTTCACCCGTCCGGCCGCCGCGGAGTTCGCGTTCCTGTTGGCCCTGCCCGCCGTGTTCGCCTCCGGTCTGTACAAGCTGTTCGACATCGGCGGCGACGAGTACGCGGGCTGGGGCGCCACGATCGTCGGCACCCTGGTGGCGTTCGTGATCGGCTACATCGTCATCGCCTGGCTGATGAAGTTCATCTCCACGCACAGCTTCATGCCGTTCGTGTACTACCGCATCGCCCTGGGCGTGGTGATCCTCGTCCTCGTCTACTTCGGCGTGCTCGCACCGGAGGGCGGAGCCGGGGTGGTCTGACCCCCGCCGGGGCCGGTCGCGACCGGCCCCGGCGTCCGCTCCGCGGGAGCCCTACCCTGGAGCCATGGCGACACCGGCTGAGACCACGGACACCCCGCCCGCCCCCGAAGCGGTCACCCTTCTGCTCGTCCGACACGGGATGACCGATGCCACCGGCCCGCGCCTGGCCGGCCGGGCCCCGGGCGTACACCTCAACGACACCGGCCGGGACCAGGCGGCCGATCTGGCGCACCGGATGGCGGGGCTGGCGCCCGCCGCTCTGGTGTCCAGCCCGCTCGAACGCTGCCAGGAGACCGCCGCGGCCCTGGCCGAACGCCTCGGTACGCCCATCACGACCGACGAACGCTTCGTCGAGTGCGACTACGGCAGCTGGACCGGGCGCTCCCTCACCGACCTTGCGGCCGAACCCCTGTGGCGGGTGGTCCAGGACCACCCCAGCGCCGCCCGCTTCCCCGGCGGGGAGGCGCTGTCGGCGACCTCGGCCCGCGCGGTGGAGGCCGTCCGGGACTGGAACACCCGACTCCTGGAATCGGCGACGGACGCGCCGCCTGTCTACGTGGTGTGCAGCCACGGCGACGTCATCAAGGCGATCGTCGCGGACGCGCTGGGGATCCATCTGGACCTGTTCCAGCGTCTGCGCGTGGACCCCTGTTCGATCACCTCGATCACCTACACGCGCACCCGTCCCTTCCTCAACGGGCTCAACGAGACCGGCCGACCCCTGTCCGGTGTGCTGCCCACCCCGGCGGAGACCCGCGGTGACGCCGCCGTCGGTGGCGGGGCCGGCGGCGCCACACCCTGACCCGGGGGGGCTCCGGCCGACCGGACCCCACCTCGCGCGGTCCCGGGGACACGGTCCGCGGGGCGGCACGGCGGCGCCCCGACACGCCCGGGGCCGGGCACGGCACGGAACCCGACCGGCCCTCCGTTTCGGCCGTCCCCGGGCGGGGCGGGTGGAATCGTCGCCCGTGACCGTCATCCCGTAGGCTGCAACCATGCCCGTCTTTCAGTTCAACCCGCCGGAACGGTTCATCGCGGGAACCGTGGGCCAGCCGGGGGACCGCACCTTCTTCCTCCAGGCCGTGGGCGAGGGTCGCATCACCAGTGTCGTGTTGGAGAAGGCCCAGGTCGAGGCCTTGGCCACCCGTATCGAGGAGCTCCTGGAAGAGGTGCACCGACGCTTCGGCTCCCCACCCGATGAGGAGGTCGCCCCCGAGGACGATGGTCCTCTGGAGCAGCCCATCGAGCAGGACTTCCGCGTCGGCACCCTGGCCCTGGCCTGGGACGCCGAGGCCGCCCGCGTGATCATCGAGGCGCAGGAGATCGACGAGAGCGCCACCGAGGAACTGGTCGAGGACGAGGAGGAGGACGAGCCCGAGGTCTTCGCCGAGGAGGCGCCGGCCCACCGTGACGTCCTCCGGGTCTACCTCACCCCCGCTGAGGCGCGCGCCTTCGCCGGTCGGGCCCTGAAGGTGGTCTCCGCGGGGCGCCCCGACTGCCCCCTGTGCGGCCGACCGCTGGATCCGGCCGGGCACATCTGTGCCCGTCAGAACGGCTACCGCCCGGACCGACTCGTCTGACCTTGAACGCCGACGACACCACCGAGGGCGGTCCGGCCCCGGCCGACTTCGGCGGGATCGACCCCGCCGAGGGCATCGACCTGCTGCGCGAGGGCGCCCTCACCGTCGAGGGCCGCCTGGCCGACGCCTCCAACGCCACCCTGTACTGCAGGATCTCCGACGGCTCCCGTGCGGCGGTCTGCGTCTACAAACCCGTGGCGGGGGAGCGTCCCCTGTGGGACTTCCCCGACGGCACGCTGGCCGGGCGCGAGGTCTCCGCCCACGCGGTCTCCGAGGCGTTGGGCTGGTCCGTGGTGCCGCCCACCGTGTTCCGCGACGGCCCCTACGGCGAGGGCATGGTCCAGCTGTGGGTCCACGGCGACCCGACCGTCGACCTGGTCGCCCTGTCCCGGGAGACTGACCACCGGGGTCTGCGCAGGATGGCGGTGCTCGACGCGGTGATCAACAACTCCGATCGCAAGATCGGTCACCTGCTGCCCACTCCGGGGGGTCACCTGTACGGCTGTGACCACGGGGTGTCCTTCGCCGAGGACTACAAGCTGCGCACCGTGCTGTGGCAGTGGCAGGGACTGCCGCTCACCGAGGAGGCCGTGGAGGCCCTGACCCGGTTGCGGTCCCGACTGCGCGATTCCGACGATCCCCTGTCGGTCGCCCTCGCCGGGTACCTCACCGGTCCGGAGCTGTACGCGTTGCGCTCGCGGGTGGATCTGTTGGTCCACCACGGCATCCATCCCTACCCGGCCCCCGACTGGCCTTCGGTCCCCTGGCCACCCGTGTGAGCAGCATCAAGCCGTTCGTCTGCCGTTACCCGGGAGTAGGAATGGTGTTCCACTCCCCGATCCCGGCACAATGGTTTCCGTGAGCAACGAGTGGAACTACCTTTTCGACATGGACGGTGTGCTCGTACGCGAGGAACACCTGATCCCCGGCGCCGACGCGCTCATCGCCGAGCTGCGGGAGCAGGGAACCCCGTTCATGGTGTTGACGAACAACTCCATCTACACCCCGCGTGACCTGCGGGCGCGCCTGCTCAACACGGGTCTGGACATCCCCGAGGAGTCCATCTGGACCTCCGCGCTTGCCACCGCCCAGTTCCTCCAGACCCAGCGTCCGGGCGGTTCGGCGTACGTGGTGGGCGAATCCGGCCTGACCACCGCGCTGCACAACGTCGGTTACGTGATGACCGAGCGCGAGCCGGACTACGTGGTGCTGGGGGAGACCCGCACCTACAGCTTCGAGGCCATCACCAGGGCCATCCGCCTGGTGCGCAACGGCGCCCGGTTCATCGCCACCAACCCCGATGAGACCGGACCCAGCGCCGAGGGTCCCCTGCCCGCCACGGGCGCGGTTGCCGCGCTCATCGAGAAGGCGACCGGCCGTCGCCCGTACTTCGTCGGCAAGCCCAACCCCTTGATGATGCGTTCGGCGCTGCGCCGTATCGGCGCGCACTCGGAGAACACCCTCATGGTCGGTGACCGGATGGACACCGACGTGCTCAGCGGCCTGGAGGCCGGTCTGCAGACCGTGCTGGTGCTGTCGGGCATCTCCGGTCGGGAGACCGCCGACGAGTTCCCCTACCGGCCCACCCGCGTGATCGAGTCCGTCAAGGAACTCGTGGGACACACGGGCGCCCCCTTCGGCGAACTGGGTTAGGCGTACACACGACGGGGGCGGTGGACCGTGAGTCCACCGCCCCCGTGGCGTCGTGTCAGGCGCTCTGTCGCTGCTTGGCGATCTCCTCGACCTTGGCCGCCTCTTCACGGCGTCGGGCGCGGAGCAGTTCCAGGCGTTCGGCGAGGACCTCCTCGAGGTCCTCCATGCTGCGGCGTTCGAGCAGCATGTCCCAGTGCGTACGCACCGGCTTGGTGTTCTTGGGCTCCTCGCCGCCGCCGTCCCTGCGCAGGGCGCGGTCGCCGCAGAAGCGGCATTCCCATTCGGCGGGGATCTCCGCCTCGGTCGCGAAGGTGACCGCGAAGCGGTGGCCCCGGGTGCAGTCGTACGTGACCTCTTGCCGGGGGGCCAGGTCGGTGTTGCGGTCGTTCTCGTAGCTCGTCGCCCCGAGCCGTGTACCGCGAAGTGCTCGCTCGGCCATCGTGTGGGTGCCTCCAGGCGCTCGTGCGGTCTCGCGGGGTGTAACGCGTCGGTCCACGTCAAGATTCCCCGCCTGCCTGAGGTCGAACCACGTCGGCGGGCGCGGGAAGCCCGCGAGAGCCGAGAGACCGGCCTCACCGGTACTCCCCGGCGTATGTGACCTGTACCACTCTAGGGTCGAGTTCTGATGGCCGTGGGTAGCGACGCGGGTCCGCAGGGGTGCGTGTGGCCCCGGGGGCGGAAGTGGCCCGGGTCGCGTTGGTCGACTCCGGGAGTGGTGGCGCGCCCCGCGTCCGTGGGTGCGTCGGGCCGCCGCTTCGTGGGTGTCGCGCGTGCGACGCCGTCCACTCGCCTATGCATCCATACCCCGGGGTGCGGTTCGCGCAATGCGCGATCGGGCGCACACAAAGGTCAGGGGTGTGCTTTCGCTCCGAGATCGATCGTGCGGTAATGCCCGCCCCCGTGGGGATGTGAAGTGAGCTTTGCCTGTTTCGCGATAATTGATTATTTTTATTGCGCCATAGTCGATGAGTGAACTTGATGATATGTTGGCTCGCTGTGTGACGAAAAGGCATGGTTATAGCTTTCCTGTGGCCTTTTCGCGCGCATCTTCGCACGTGGAACGCGATCGCCCGAGTCGGCCCCGCGGCGTGCGCGACGAGTGAAGACGCAGCCGGACGCGGAGCCCCCCATGACTGCCGAGAACCCCCTCCCCAGTGGAGCGCCACCGTCGAGCGCCGCCGCGCCGCGTCGCCTCCTCCTGCTGGTGCCCGTCCTCGCGCTCTGGGGGTGGGCCCTCGCGTTCGCCCGGCCCGAGACCCTCCCGTCCGTCCTGGCCGCCGGCGCGGCCTCCCTGCTCCTCGGTGTGGTCCTGGCCCTGCTCTTAGCCGCTCGGGACCGCCGCGTCGCCACGCTGGGCGCCGAGCTGGAGCGGGTGCGCGCCGAGTCCGCCGCGCTGGCCTCCGACACGCTGCCCCGGTTGGTCGCACGGCTGAGCGAGGGCGACTCCGCCGAGACCGCCCTGCACCGGAGCGCCCTGCCGCAGGACCCCGGGGCCGCCGCGCTACTGCGACTCGCGGCCACCGAGATCGCCACCGCCCAACGCCGTCGCGCGGCCGCCATGGCCGCCTGCGCCACCGCCGCGGGACGGGTCCAGGCCCTGACCACCACGATGCTCGCCGATCTGCGGCGCATGCAGGAACGACACGGTGACGGTGCCGGCGGGCCGGACGTCCTCGGCGACCTCATGCACCTCGACCACACCACCGCGCAGGCGGGGCGTACGGCCGACAGCATCGCCGTCCTCACCGGAGCCCGCTCCGGACGCCGCTGGAGTCGGTCCATTCCGATGGAGAGCGTCCTGCGGGGCGCCATGGGAAGGATCGGCGCCTACCAGCGTGTGCGCACCCACGGATTCCCTCCGCTCGCCGTGGCCGGCTTCGCCGCCGAGGGGGTCATCCACGCCCTGGCCGAACTCCTCGACAACGCGGCCACGTTCTCGCCGCCCACCGCGGAGGTCCACGTCCACGTGGAGGAGGTCCAGGCCGGCGTCGCCATCATGGTCGAGGACGGCGGCCTGGTCATGGGCGAGGAGGCGCTGCGGCGGGCCCGCCACGCGGTCGGCAGCGGGATGGACATCGCCGCGCTCTCCGGAACCCGCCTGGGTCTGGCCGTCGTCGGTCGCCTCGCCCAGAGGTACGGGCTCTCGGTCTCCTTCCGTTCCTCCTCCCGGGGCGGCACCGGGGTGGTCCTGCTGCTGCCACAGCGCCTCATCAAACCGTTGCCGGCCCCGGCCGCCCCGTCCGCACCCGCTCCGGACACCCAGCACCGCACCGCGGTACACCCGTCCGGCGCTCCCACCGCGCCGGCCCGGACCCCCAGCCCGGTACCCGCCGACGAGCCCGCGCCCCGGCTCGTCGGTGGGCTGCCCCAACGTCGGCGCGGCCGTACCCTCGCCGCCGTCGAACGCACTCGGCCCGCCCCCGCGGACACCGGTCCCCCCACCTCGGCGACAGGGTTCGGCGCGTTCCGCTCGGCGGTGCGCGGACAGCGACCCGCCGACGCACCGAAGGACACCTGATGGATCTCACCACCCTGACCTGGCTGCTCGAAGGGCTGCTCGAACGCACCCCGGGCGCCCGCCACGCACTCGTGCTCTCCCGCGACGGGCTCAAGTTGTGCCACACGTCCGGTCTGGGCATCGACAGCGCCGACCACCTCGCGGCGATCGCCGCCGGTGTGCAGAGCCTCGCCCACAGCGCCTCGATGGAGTTCGGCGACGGTGGGGGAGGGGTGCGCCAGGCCATGGCCGAGTTCTACGGCGGCCTTCTGTTCATCGTCGAGGCCGGTCAGGGGGCCCACCTGGCCGTCATCACCACCGACGCCGCCGATCCCGGTCTGGTCGGCCACAACATGAACGAGTTGGTCGAGCAGATGGGCGAACACCTGACCGCCCCGACCCGGGCCGGGACGGCGTGAACCCGTCGTACCGGCAGGAGGGGCCGGATCGGCTCTACGTCATCACCTCCGGGCGCAGCGGCGGTGCCGACGACGCCCTGGACGCGGTCACCCTCGTGGTGGCCGAGAGCGAACCCACGGCCGGGATGCAGTCCGAACACGCGCGCATCCTGCGTCTGTGCGTGAGCCCTCTGTCGGTGGTCGAGATCGCGGCCCACCTGCGTCTGCCCGTGACGGTCGTGCGCATCCTGCTCACCGACCTCATCGACACCGGCCGGGTGACCGCGCGTCACCCGGCCCCCGCGCCCTCACCGGCGCGCCCGCTCGCCTCCCCGGACGTGTTGGAGAAGGTGCTCGTTGCACTCCACAACCTCTGAACCCCCCTCCCCGGCCACGGTCGTCGGGACCCCGACGGCCCCGCTGCCGGACAGCGCCTCCCAGGCCCTGAAGATCGCCGTGGTCGGAGGGTTCGGGGTCGGCAAGACCACCATGGTGCGCTCGGTCAGCGAGATCAGACCCCTCACCACCGAGGAGACGATGACCCGGGCGGGGGCCGAGATCGACGACCTGCGGGGGGTGGAGGGCAAGAACACCACCACCGTCGCCTTCGACTTCGGACGCATCACCCTGGACTCCACCTCGGTCCTCTACCTGTTCGGCGCCCCCGGCCAGCAACGTTTCTGGTTCCTGTGGGACCGCCTGTTCACCGGAGCCCTCGGCGCCGTCGTCCTCGTCGACACCCGCCGCCTGGAGGACTGCTTCTACGCCATCGACCGCCTGGAGGCCCAGGGCACCCCGTTCGTGGTGGCCCACAACGACTTCGGCGAGGCCGACCACGCACTGGAGGACGTGCGTTCGGCCCTGGACCTGGACCCGTCGGTGCCCCTGATGCGCTGCGACGCGCGCGAGCGCGGCTCGGCCAAGGACGTCCTCATCCGCCTGGCCGAGCACGTGCGGACCCTGGTGCGGGAGGGACGGCGATGAGCGGGTGCCCGGTGTCGCAGGGCCGTGTCCTTTTGCACGGTCCGGAGTTCCAGACCCATCCGGCGGGTCTGTACCGGCTCATGCGGGCCGGACACGGGCCGGTGGTCCCGGTCTACATGGACGGTGACGTCCCGGCCTGGTTGGTGGTGGGCTACCGGGAGCTGCACCGTGTGCTCACCGAATCGGACGTCTTCCGCCGCAGTTCCCGGAACTGGAACGCCTGGGACCGGGTGCCCGCCGACTGGCCGCTGCTGCCGTTGGTCATGCGACTGCCGACCGTGTTGTACTCCGAGGGAGAGGAGCACCGCCGCAAGGCCGGTGCCCTCGCCGACGCCCTGTCCGGGGTCGACGCCCACGAACTGCGCACCGTCACCACGAGGATGGCGGACCGTCTCATCGACGCCTTCTGCGCCTCGGACGCGGCGGACCTGCGCGCGTCCTACACGGCACGGCTGCCCGCGCTGGTGCTCGGTTGGATGTACGGGCTCGACGACGATCACGGCACCCACCTGGGCCGATTGATGACTACGATGATCGACGGCGGCTCCGAGGCCATGTCCGCCCAACAGTCCCTGATGGCGCTCCTGGGCGAGATCGTGGCCCGACGTCGCCGCCACCCCGGGCCGGACGTCGTCTCCCGACTGCTCGCCCATCCCGCCGGCTACACCGACGAGGAGGCGATCCCCGAGCTCATCGTGCTCTTGGGCGGAGGCGGCCAGCCCACGTCGGAGTGGCTCGGCAACGCCCTGCGCCTGATGCTCACCGACGACCGGTTCGCCGCCTCCATCGCCGGGGCGCGCAGCAGCGTCCGGGACGCCCTCAACGAGGTCCTCTGGGAGGACACCCCCACCCAGATCCAGGCGGGACGCTACGCCGCGCACGACGTGGAGCTCGGCGGGCGGCTCATCCGCCGAGGCGACATGCTCCTCCTGGGGTTGGCCGCCGCCAACCGCGACCCGGAGGTACGCCCTGGGTCGACCACGGCGGCGGGCCACGGCAACCACGCGCACCTGTCCTTCTCCCACGGCCGGCACCGGTGCCCCTACCCGGCCCAGGAGATCGCCGAGACCATCGCGGTGACCGGCATCGAGGTCCTCATGGACCGGGTGCCGGACGTCGAACTGGCGGTCCCGGCCGAACGTCTGCGCTGGCGCCCATCCCCCTGGGTCCGCGGCGTCACCGCACTGCCGGTCACCTTCACCCCCACACCCCCCAGAGGAGACCACTGATGTCCTGCCCCGTACAGCACGGCCCCTCCGACACCATCACCCTGGACCCCTACGTCCGGGACCTGCGGGCCGAACGCGAGATCCTCCACCAGGCCGGACCGGTCACCCGCGTCACCCTGCCCGGTGGCGTCACGGCCTGGGCCGTGACGCACCACGCCGCCGCCCGAGCCGCGCTCACCGACCCGCGCCTGGTCAAGGACGTCGCGCACTGGGACGACCTTCAGCAGGGGCGCGTCCCCGAGTCCTGGCCGCTGCTCAGCACCATTCCGCCCACGCCCACCAACCTGCTCGGCACCGACGGAGCCGAGCACAAGCGCCTGCGTCTGCTGACCGCCAAGGCCTTCTCCGCGCGCAGCGTCGAACGCCTGCGCCCGCGCGTCCACGAGCTGACCGAGTCCCTGTTGGACGCGATGGAACCGAAGGCCGACCGGCCCCTGGACCTGAAAGGCGAGTTCGCGTTCAAACTGCCGATGAGCGTGATCGGTGAGCTCTACGGTGTGGACGTCGCCGAACACGATCGACTCCGCGACATGTACGTGAAGTTCTTCAGCGCGGTCACCACACCGGAGGAATTCACGCACACCTACGCGACCCTCGAACGCTATTACGAGAACATGATCGCCGAGAAACGCGAGAATCCCGGAGACGACCTCACCACGGAATTGATCCATGCGGGTGAGAACGGCGACTCGCTCACCGATCTGGAGATCCGCGGGACCCTGCAGGTGGTGGTCGCCGCCGGCCACGAGACCACCGTCAACCTTCTCTGCAACGCGGTCCGGGCCCTGCTGGCCCACCCCGAGCAGTTCGACCTCGTCAAGAGCGGCCGGGTGGGCTGGGACGCGGTGGTGGAGGAGACCCTGCGCTTCGATCCGCCCACGTCCAACATGGTCTTCCGGTTCGCGACGGAGGACGTGGAGATCGGCGGGGTCACCATCGGCAAGGGCGAGGCGTTGATGACCTCCTACGGCGCGATCAGCCGTGACCGCGCCGAACACGGCGAGGACCCGCACCCCGACACCTTCGACCTGCTCCGGGGTGGAGGGCGCCACATCTCGTTCGGGTACGGGCCGCACGTGTGCCCCGGTTCGCACCTGGCCCGCATGGAGGGGCGGATAGTCCTGCCCCTGTTGTTCGAGCGGTTCCCGGACCTGAGGCTCGCCGAACCCGACGCCGCGCTGGAGAACCATCCCTCCATCGTCGTCAACAGCCTCAAGGAGCTTCCGGTCCTGCTCCGGCCGTGACCGCCGCCCCGGGATCCGACCCGACTCCGTCCGAGGGGTGGTTCCGGGGCCCGCGGCCGTCGTGGACGCGGGGCGCCCTCCCGGCGGCCCGCGTCATGGCCGCTCCAGGAAGCGGCCAGGAATCATCCAAGAACGGAGGAAAACGGATGAAAGGGAGTAGAAATCCCTAAACTCGACAGTCCGAGTGCCGTTCCCGGGGGGTGCGAGGACATGTCGCGAACGACGGCGGCCGTGGCCACCGTCCTGCTGCTCGTGGTCGGCTGCGGACCGGCGTCCGAAGGCGAGGAGGCCGTGACCACCGGTGCGGAGGAGTCGTCGGGGGTCGAGCGACCCGCCACCGAGGAGACGGACACCGTCCCCGGCCGGCCCCCCGACGTCGCACCGGGGCCGTCCCCGGCCGACCCCGTCGCACCGGACGCCGAGAGTGCCGCTCCCGGAGCACCGGGGTCGGCGGGCGGCGTACGGATCCGGGAGGGGCAGGCGGAGGAACCGGCCACCGGTGCGGCGGTCGATCCCGAGCAGGCCACCGCGTACATGAGGGCGTTGGCCGACTCCGACGATCCCGACGCCATGCGCGAGGGCCTGTCCCTGACGGTCGAGGACTCCACCGCCCACACCTTCCTGCGTCACCACGCCCAGGTCGCGGCCGCCTACGCCGGGGCCGGAGACCCGTTGGACCCCGCCTCCCTGGAACCCACCGAGGACGGGTTCCGGACGTGCGCGGCCACCACCGGGGACTGCGTCGACCTCACCGACTTCACCGCCGACGACGGACTGCTCACCGGATTCCGGGTGGACGGTGAGGACCTCGGTGAACGCCTGGTCGCCGGACACGGGGTCACCGCCTCCTCCGAGGGGGTCGACGCCCACCTGCTCACCGCCTACCAGGACGTCACCGACGACACCCTGGTCATCACCGCCGAGTTCACCACCGTCGACGACGTGGATCTGGACCTACCGGGCGCCGTCTACTCCTCCCCGGACGGCGCCCGCGCGCGTGTGGCCGAGGCGGTGGGCGCGTACCGGCTGCGCGCGGGCACCGCGACGGAGGCGGCGCTGTTCCTTCCCCTCACCCCGGTCGGCGGAAAGCTCACCATCGGTGGATGCCTGCCGGAGTGCTCCGCCCGGATCCATCTGGAGTTCCCCGTGCGGTAGAGGCGTGGAGCGAGGCGCCCCGCACCGGAGGCCACGGTGGCGTCGGGTTCCGCCCCACCCGTGGACCGCACGCACCATGGCGAAGGGGGTCGCCGACCTCGGTCGACGACCCCCTTCCTCCGGACACGTGGCCCGCCGGGGTCCTAAGAGCGGTCCGAGGCCTCGGACCCGACCGTCTCCGGTGCGGGGCCGGGCTCCTCGACCGGCTTCTCCGTCCGGCGGTCGCGACCGCCCAGGACGTTGAAGAACACGTTGAGGATCAGTGCCGACGCGGTGGCCGTGACGATGCCCGAGTGCAGGATCATCGTCGCCCACTCCGGGAAGCCGGCGAAGAAGTCCGGTGCGGCGATGGACAGCACGCCGAACCCGAGCGAGACCGCGACGATGACCAGGTTCTGGTTGCCCTCGTAGTCCACCTTGGCCAGGGTCTGGATGCCGGCCGCCGCCACCGAACCGAACAGTACGATGCCCGCGCCGCCCAGGACGGGGGAGGGGATCATCGCCACGACCCGGCCCAGGATCGGGAAGAGGCCCATCGCGACCAGCAGGGCCGCTCCGGTGGCCACCACGTAGCGGCTCTTGACCTTGTTCAGCGCGATGAGGCCGATGTTCTGGCTGAACGTGCTGCCCGGGAAGGAGTTGAGCAGGGGGCCGACCACGGCGGTGGCGGCGTCGGCGCGCAGACCGTCGGCCAGGCGACGCCCGTCGACCTTGGACCCCACGACCGCGCTCACCGCGAGGATGTCCGCCATGCCCTCGGACAGGATCACGATCATCATGATGCACATGGTGATGATCGCGGCGATCTGGAACTCCGGCGGCCCGAAGTGGAAGGGCGTGGGCAGGGAGAAGACCGCGCCCTCGCCCACCGAGGCGAAGTCGACCTGACCCAGGGCGGCGGCCAGCAGCGTGCCCAGCACCAGACCGAGAAGGATGGAGGCTCTGCCCCACACCCCGCGCAGCACCTTGGACAGCACCAGGATCATCACCAGGGTCGCCCCGCCCAACAGCAGCCCCGTGTCGGTGGGGACGCCGGAGGCGTCGTTCTCGGTGATCCAACCGACGGCGACCGGGATGAGGGCGAGTCCGACGACGGTGATCACGCTGCCGGTCACCACCGGCGGGAAGAAGCGGATCAGGCTCGCCATGACCGGGGCGATGAGGATGCCGAACAGCCCGGCGACGAGGGAGGCGCCGAAGACCGCGGGCAGGCCGCTGGACTCGCCGATCGCGGTCATCGCGGTGATGGGGATGAACGAGGCGCCGATGACGAGGGGCATGCGCATGCCGAAGCGCCATACGCCCAGGGTCTGGATCAGTGTCATCAGACCGCTGACCAAAAGCGCGGCGCTGATGATGAGGCCGGTCTCCACCGGGTCCAGACCCACCGCCGCGGCCATGATGAGCGGCGGGGTGATGACACCGGCGTAGAGCGCCAGGATGTGCTGGACGCCGTAGGTGAGCATCAGCCGTAGCGGCGGACGTTCGTCCTCGGGGCGCTCGCCGACGGCGGAGCCGGGGGCGTCGGTCGCGGGAGCCGAGCCGCCCTTGGGGAACTTCATCGTGGTGGGGCCTTCCGAAGTCGTACGATCACGCCCCTGAATCATCGGATGCTCTGAACGACCATGCAAATTCGGGGCGAACGGTTGGAGAAACACACCAATGCGGAGAGAGGGGATGTGGTCGCAACGTGTGATCGATGGAGGTCGCGTCGGTGCACCGTGATCGGGGGCGCATCGCCGACCGCGTCGGGCTTCCCGGCCCGCCTCGGCCGCGCGCGCCGTCCCACCGACCCGGCCCGCGCACGCGCCTCGCCCCGACGGGGACGTGACGAAGAACGCCCTCACGCGACGGCCCCGCCGGTGCCGCCTCCCTCCACGGCGAGCGGACACCGACGGGGCCGTCGGAGCGTGCGCGGGTACCGGCCGCCCTCGCGACGAGCTCGTGCGGTCCCGATCGTGGACCTGCCCTTCGCGCTGTCCGGGCCTGGCCCTCGGGGAGGGGAGCCCGGAGGCCGAGGCGCACCTGCACCGGTTCGTGTGGCGGCGGAGGGGCAGGGAGCTGTGTCCTCTTGGTGCAGGGCCCTCGCCTCCCGGCCGCACGCCCGCGTCCGGGCAACGTGCGCGGGCAACGTGCGCGGGCCGACCGGGCACGTCGCACGGCCGGCCACCGGCACGCGTGGCCACCGGGGTGGAACACCCGCCATCGGCCCGTGGAGCCTGGGCTCAGAGGGTTCCCGTACCGAACCCCCGCGGCCCCTAGCGCGCCCGCTCCACCCGACCCTCGTCCCAGACCGGCGCGTCGGCCTCGTACACCCGACCGTCCGCGCCGAACACCACGAACCGGTCGAAGCCCCGGGCGAACCAGCGGTCGTGCGTGACCGACAGGATGGTGCCCTCGAAGGCCTCCAACGCCGACTCCAGTGCCTCGGCCGACACCACGTCCAGGTTGTCGGTGGGCTCGTCCAACAGCAGCATCGTCGCCCCCGACAGTTCCAGCAGCAACACCTGGAACCGGGCCTGCTGGCCGCCCGACAGGGTGTCGAAGGTCTGCTCGGCACTGGGGGCCAGCTCGTAGCGGTCCAACGCCCGACCGGCCTCGTCCCGAGGTACGCCCTTTCGAGAGCCCTCACCGTTGTGCAGGATGTCGGACAACGTGCGTCCGGCGAACTCCGGATGTTCGTGCGTCTGGGCGAACCACCCCGGCCGCACCCGGGCCCCCAAACGGGCCCGGCCGTGGTGCGCGACCGGTACGATCCGGGACCGCTCCTCCTCGGGCACCATCGATGACTCCGGATCATCGCCGCCACCGGCCAGCAACCGCAGGAAGTGGGACTTGCCCGACCCGTTGGAGCCCAGCACCGCCACACGGTCCCCGTACCAGACCTCCAGATCGAAGGGGCGCATCAGCCCGGTCAGCTCCAGACGCTCACAGACCAGGGCCCGCTTGCCCGTGCGGCCGCCGCGCAGGCGCATCCGCAGGCTCTGTTCCCGAGGCCTCCGCCGGGGCGGACCGGCCTCCTCGAACCGGTGCAGGCGCGTCCGCGCGGACTGGTACCGGGAAGCCATGTCCGAGTTGTAGGCCGCCTTCTGCTTGTACATCGTCACCAGGGCCCGGAGCTTGGCGTGCTCCTCGTCCCAACGGCGACGCAACTCCTCCAGGCGGGCGAAGCGCTCCCGCCGGGCCTGGTGATAGGTGTCGAAGGCGCCACCGTGCACCCACACACTGTTGCCCGCGGCGCCCAGTTCGACCGTGACGACCCGGTCCGGCACCCGGCTGAGCAGTTCACGGTCGTGCGAGACGAAAAGCACGGTCTTGGGAGAGGCGCGCAGGGCCTCCTCGAGCCACCTTTTGCCCGGCACGTCCAGGTAGTTGTCGGGCTCGTCCAACAGCAGCACCGGGTCCGGTCCCCGCAGTAGGGCTTCGATGACCAGGCGTTTCTGTTCGCCCCCGGAGAGGGTCCGCACCTCGCGCCACCGACACCCCGCGTAGGGGACGCCCAACGCGGCCGCGCAGCACCGATCCCACACCACCTCCGCGTCGTAGCCGCCGACGTCGCCGTACCGGGTGATCGCCTCCGCGTAGCGCATCTGGGTCCGCTCGTCCTCGGAGCGCATCATGGCCTCCTCGGCCCGCTCCAGGTCCGCGTGGGCTCGGCGCACCGCCGTGGGGGAGACCGACACCAGCAGCTCGTGCACCGTGGTGGCGTCGCGCACGTGCCCCACGAACTGCGGCATGACCCCCAGACCACCGTCCACCGTCACCGCGCCCGACTGCGGCGCGATCTCCCCGCGCACCAGAGTGAGCAGGGTGCTCTTCCCCGCGCCGTTCGCGCCGACGAGCGCGGTCTTGGAACCCTCGCCGACCCGGAACGACACCTCGTCCAGCAGCACCCGCCCATCGGGCAGGGTGTGCGTGACCTGATTGACGTCGACGTGCCCCACGACCGTTCCTCCTCCACACCGGCGCACCCCTCCAGAAGCACCGGCAGGCTTCCACAGGCCCGCTGATCTCGGCAAAGGGTTTTCCCGGGAAGCGCCCCGTCGCGGCGCACCCCCACCGCGGCCCTCCCCGGACCCGGTCGGGCACGAACCGTGCCGAACCTCGCCGAGAGTGAGCGAACCGACCCGGTCGCCCGCAGCACGGGGAACGGACGGTCCTCGGGCACTGCCACAATGGCCCAGTCGTCCTGTTCGCACACGGGGGTGCGGACCAGGACCACGAGTACACGGGGGTGGCACGGTGGTCGAACGCGCGGCGCTGGATCTGGACGCGCTCGCGGTCAGCGACCGCTTCCGCCTGTTCAACTTCACCCGGCGCGACGATCACGTCACCTACCTGTGGGTGTTGCGCGCCGTGGACCGGCTCAGGGAGGTCCACCAGGTCCAGGTCGGTGCCCACGAGGTCGAGGCGACCCTGCGTGAACTCGCCGCGGTCCACCACGAGGCCCCCCTCGTCGCCGCCCAGGACCTGCGCCGCCGGCTCGACGAACTCGCCACCGACGGTGTCGTGCACCGTTTCGACGACGCCTCCCGCGCGGGCACCCTCGCCAGCTACCGCAACCGCCAGTCCGTCTACCAGTTCAGCGAACTCGGCTACCGGGCCTACCACGCGGTCGAGGGCGTCCTCGGCGCACGCGTGGAGGACGTCAACCTGTCCCGGTTGGTCTTCTCCGACGTCCTGGAGGACCTCGGTGCCCTGGCCGAGGCCAACCGCACCGGACGGGTCGAGGACGTCTACCGCCGACTGTCCCGCCTGGACTCGGTCATGGAGGACATGGGGCGACGCTCCGCCCAGTTCCACGTCACCCTCGGCGAGATCCTGCGCTCCACCGAGACCTCGACCGAGGTCTTCCTGCGCCACAAGAACGCCCTGCTCGTCCACATGTCCGACTTCATGGCCGAGCTGGACCGCTACCTGCCCCGACTCGACCGCGCGGTGCACGAGGTCGAGGCCACCGGTCTGACCACCCTGCTCTCCCGCGCCGCCGACGCCGACGAACGCCTGTTCATGGACCGGGCCGAGCGTCGGGAGGACTGGAACCGCCGTTGGTGGGCCCTGCGCGCCTGGTTCGCCACCGAGGGCGGAACGCCCGCGCGCGCCGCGGAGCTCGGACAGGCCACTCGCTCGGCCGTCTCCGGGGTGGTCGCGCTCCTGCGCCAGATCACCGAGGCCCAACGCGGCGGCGTCAACCGCTCCACCCAGCTGCGCCACCTGGCCGCCTGGGTCTTCGACACCCCCGACGACGGAGCGGCGCACGCGCTCATGGGCGCCGCCTTCAACACACGCTCCGCGCGTCACCTGGGCGTCGCCCACGAGGACGGCGACGAGTTCTCCCCTTCCGACTCCTGGCACGACGCGGCGGGTGTGGAGGTCTCGGTCACGCTGTTCCGCAACGACCGCGTGCCCACACCGGGCGTGCCCAAGCCGGTCCGGCGGGACCGGGGGACCCGCTCCGAGCTGCGCCGCCGCCAGAGCGAGGGGCGCGAGACCGAACGCGCCTCCGCCGTCCGACTGGTGCGGGAGGGCGCGCACGACCGCGTTCTCGACGACAGTGACACCAAGGTCCTGTTGCGGCTGGTCACCAAGGCGCTGGAATCGCGCGAGGTGCACACCGAGAACCAGGGGGCCCCGCCGGCCGTCGTCGGACGCCTGAAATCCGCGACCGGCGACGACGCGGGCACGCTCGTCAAGCTCGTGCCGGACGACGAGGGCAGCACCGTGCGCACCGCCCAGGGCAGCCTCCACCTGCCCGGGTTCCGACTCGAACTCGCCTCCCGTGCCCGCCGCGCCGACCGGGGCCCCGAGGGCCGCACGTCGGGACCGGGCGCCGGAGGCGAGCGCGACGACGACACCCAGAGCGCCGACCGGTCCTCCGGGAAGGGAAAGTGATGGCGAGAAGCACCCGCCCCCGTGTGTCCGACGTGGACCTGGGCACCTACCAGCAGGCCGTGCGCCGGGTGTTGACCTGCGACGTCATCACCGCGTCCCGGCCGCGCGCGGGGGTGCTCGACCAGGTCCTGTTCTGGGCCGACCAGATGGCCGAGGACCTGCGCGTGCTGTTCGGCCACCGGCTCATCGCCACCACCGACCACGTACGCCTGGTGCGCGAACTCGACCTGCTCGACCCCACACAGCGGCAGATCTTCGCTCGCAAGGGCAGGCCCTTCGACCGCCGGCGACTCGCCTACCTGTGCCTGGTCCTGGCCTCCTTCCAACGCTCCCAGGTCGAGATCAGCCTCGGCGACCTGGTGCGACGCTTCACCCCCTCGGCCAACGAGATCACGGGCCTGGGGTACGACCCCACGGACTCCACCCACAAGGCCGCGCTGGTCGACGTCGCCCACTGGTTGCTCGATCGCGGCGCCCTCCACCTGTCCGACGGATCGGTGGAGGCGTGGGCCCGCGGAGCCGAACAGGCCGACGCGCTCTTCGACATCGACCACGAGACCTGCGAGATCCTCTTCCGTCCCGGCCGCCCGGTCCAGCACCTGCACAGCGCGGCCGGGCTCCTCAACGACCCCCTCGGGCCGGACGCCTCACCCGAACGGGTCGCCCAACGCGCCCGCCGCCTGCTGGTGGAGTACCCGGTGGTCTACTACGCCGACGTCGAACCCGAGGTCGCGGCCGTCCTGCGCACCAAGGGACCGGTCGAGGAGGTGGCCCGACTCACCGGCCTGAAGCCGGAACGGCGGGCCGAGGGTGTCCTGTTGGCCGACCCCGGCGGTACCTTCACCGACCGCGCCTTCCCCGGTCGCGGAGGGGCGGTGACCCGCGCGTCCGGTCTGCTCCTGGCCCAGATCGCCACCCACTTCGAGGAGTCCTGGGCGGCGCTGCGCCGCTTGCCGGCACCGGGCCCGCTGCACGGGCACGCCGACCTGGTGGAGCGGGTCGACGCCGGTGTGCCCCGGGACGCGATCGTGACCGAGCTCGCCTGGGAAGGCGCGGAGTACACCCCACGTGTGACCGAGCCCGCCTCGACGCCCCTGGTCGAACGCGAACGACTCGAGGAGATGGTCGCCGACCTGTTCGAGGAGTTCGGGGCGGCCTCCTTCACCGTGGCCTGGCAGCGGGACCCGCACGGCCTGCTCGACGCCGCCCTGGACCTGCTGAGCGACCTGGACCTGGTGCGACCGGTCCCCGGCGGTGTCCTGGTCACCCCCGCGGCACTGCGGTACCGCAACATCCGCGGGGCACTGCCCGAACGCCCCGACACGGGTCTGCTGCCGTTCGGCGCGCTGGAGCGCGGCGCCGAACGGCAGCAGACCCGTGTCGGGGCGTTCGGGCAGTGC
>NZ_QOCZ01000102.1 GCF_018207095.1 Nocardiopsis sp. MG754419
TCTCTCGGACCGCCCTGTTGTTCACCGCGGCGGCACTGGCGGCGATGGCCACCGCGGTCGCCGGTCCCGTCGCGTTCGTCGCCCTGGTCGCTCCGCAGATCGTACGGCGGCTCCTGGTCGGGGGCGCGCTCGGGCTGCTCCCCACCGCGGCCTGCGGCGCCCTGTTGGTGGTCGGCGCGGACCTGATCGCGCGCACCGTCTTCGGTGGGAGCGAGCTGCCCGTCGGTGTGGTCACCGGGGTGCTGGGAGCCCCGTACCTGCTGTACCTGTTGACCCGCGGCGGCCGAACGCGGCGACGGTGAACGGCAACGGGGCCTGACGGGCGGTCGGGCGCGACCGGGACGGCTCGCGCGGCCCCGGGTCCGCCGCGCCACTGTCGTCTCAGAGGGATCGCTCGCCGAAGCCCTCGCCGTAGCCACCGTTGCGCAGTGCCCCGGTCCCGCTGTCGGCGAGGATCCGCAGGCCCGCTTCGCGGAGCAGAGCGCCGTCCTCCCGCACACGGTCGGCGTCCACCAGGCGACCGTCGCGCTTGACGAAGCGACCGTCGATGAGCACGTGCGCGATGTTGCCCGGGTGCGCGAAACCCACGATCGTGTCCACCGGGTTCAGCGCGGGAACGAGGTTGACGTCCGAGCGGCGGAACATCACCAGGTCGGCGCGTTTGCCAGGGGAGATCGACCCGATCTCGTCCTGCAGGCCCAGGGCCGCGGCACTGTCCAACGTCGCCCAACGCAGGGCGTCGTGGCTCGTGGGCACCCGATGCGGGGGGACGTCCATCCCGCGGTGCACCACGTTCGTCGCGGCGACCTCCTTGGAGGCCTCCCTGACCACCGCGGCCGTCTGGTGGTCGAAGAGCCGTTGGACGAGCAGGGAGTCGCGCAGTTCGCGCAGCATGCAGCCCGAGGTGTTCTCCTCGCTGTCGGTGCCCAGGCTGGGTCGGCCGCCGAGAGCGATGACCCGGCGGATGAGGGGTTCGCGCCGGCCGCCGGTCACCTCGCTCGTGGGGGTGGCGGTGAGGGTGGCGCCCGCGTCGATCAGGGTCCTGATCTCGTCGTCGGCCATCGCGGTGGCGTGCACGACGTTGTGCTTCGCGTGGAGGAGCCCCTCGTCCGCCACCGTGAGATATCCGCCCTCGACCCTGCCCGGCAGGCCCGAGACGTGGGCGGTGGAGATGACGTCGAGTTCCTTGGCCAAGGCGAGGTCGTGGCGCACGACGTCGAGCGGTGAGTAGTCGGGGCCCAGGATGCCGATGCCGAACCGGAGCAGCCCGTCGTTGGACCCGAAGGCGTCCCGCAGCCGTCGGGCCTCCGCCGCCGGATAGGGCACCTGGGAGAAGTGCGGGGCGCCCTGCGCGGGCGACGTCTTGACCGTGCCGGCGGCGAACAGTCCACGGATACCGGAGGCACGGAGTCCCTCGATCGCGGCGTCGACGTGTTCGGGGGTGCGACTGCCGTGATGCCACTCCAGCACGGTGGTGGTGCCCGCGTCGATGAGGGACCGCGCTCCGACGAAGAGCCCGAGACGCAGGTCCTCCGGCCGCAGCACCGGGACGAAGTCGTTCTGGACCCGCAGGTGGAACTCGATCCCGCTCCAGTTGACGCCGAGCGCGCGGACGGCCGTCTGCCAGAGGTGGATGTGGGCGTTCACCAGACCGGGGATCACGATGAGGTCGTGCCCGTCGATGACCTGGTCACCGGCGGAGGTGTCGATCCGTGGGGAGCCGACGGAGTCGCCGACGGCGACGATCCGGCCGTCGTCGATGAGAAGGTCCGCGTCCTCGATCACCCCGAGACGCGGATCGACCGTGATCGCGGTGGCACCCTGAATCAGCGTCTTCGCCATGAACCCTCTACCGTCGCCCGTCACGATCGTCCGATCGACATCGCGAGAACGATCATGTGAGCGGTTCGGACCGGCGTCAAGCACGCCGGGCACGGATCCGCGCGAGTGCTCCGGGGGACGACCGCCCGGTGCGGGCCGCGCCGGGAGAACGGCCGCGGGGCCTCGGAACACGGTGGATGTGGCCCGAGCGCCGGGTCGGCGTTCCGTGGAGCCGTGCACCGAGCACCGGGGGCCTTCCGCGGACCACGATGGCACCGTCACGGTCGCGGGCGTGGTGTCGGGGATCACCGTCCGGGCCGGGGCCTGGACCGGGCACACGCTTGACTCGGCCCTGACGTCAGGGTCTTTCCTGGGGCGTATGCCGCTCATCGCCCTCATCTATCTCGCTTCACACCTCCTCAGCCTGCTCGGCAACGGCATCGCCGCGGTGGCCCTGCCGCTGATCGTGCTGCAGACGACCGGCAGCCCGTTGGGCACGGCGGCGCTGGCGGCCTCGACGGCGGTCCCGGCCGTGGTGGTCGGTCTGCTCAGCGGGGTGATCATCGACCGGATCAACCGCCGCACGGCCTCGGTGGTCTCCGACGTCATCTCCGCCGCCTCGATCGCCGCGCTCCCGCTGGTCGACCTGGTGTGGGGCCTGGACCTGACGTGGTTCATCGTCCTGGGCATCCTGGGCTCCTTCGGGGACGTGCCCGGCATGACCGCCCGTGAAGTGCTGGCACCAATGGTGGCCCGGCGCGCGGGCCTGGACCTGACACGGATCATCGGCCTGCGCCAGACCCTGACCTCCGCCGCCCTGGTGATCGGCCCGGCGGCGGCCGGCGTGCTGCTCGCCACCTTCGACGCCACTTCCGTACTGTGGATCACCGCGGCGACCTCGGCGCTCGCGGCGCTGTTGACGCGGACCCTGCCGCGCGGACTCGGTGAGGTCGAGGCCCGGACGTCGCCGCGGCGGCCCATTCTGCGCGAACTCGGAGAAGGGATGGCGGTGGTGGCACGCAGCCGATTCCTGCTCGGCACGTCGGGTCTGGTCATCGGCCTGGCCGTGGCGCTCGGCGGGTTGCAGGGCCTGGTGATGCCGCTCTACTTCGACCTCATCTCCCGTCCCGACCTGCTCGGTCTGGTCCTCACCGCGCTCGCCCTCGGGATGCTGGGTGGTGCGACGCTCTACAGCGGCTTCGGGCGACGTCTCCCCCCGCGAGCGTGGTTGTCGGCCGGTCTGGTGCTGACCACCACCGGGTTCCTGCTGATGGCCTCCCTGATCACCCCGGCCCTGGTGTTCGTGGGCGCCGCGGTGCTCGGCCTCGGCAACGCCGTGGTCGGCGCGGTCATCGGGGTGTTGCAGATCGAGCGCACCACCCCCGACGTACGCGGGCGCGTGCTCAGTGTGAAGTCGGCCCTGCTCACCCTCGCCGCGCCGGCGGGGATCGGTCTGGCCGGGGTGATCGCCGAGTACGGGTCGCCGGTCCTGGCCGGACTCACCGTGGCCGGGGTGTGGGTCCTCGTCCTGTTGACCGTGATCGTCTCGCGCGCTCTGCGCGACCTGGAATCGAAGGAGCCCGCCGTTGCTCAGCAGTGAACTCGCCGCGCTGGCCGGCGTCACCGTGCGCACGTTGCGCCACTACCACCAGATCGGGTTGTTGCCCGAGCCACCGCGCTCGTCCGGGGGGTATCGGCACTACGACGTGGGCCACCTCGTCCGGCTCCTGCGCATCACGAGGTTGACCGCGCTCGGGGTGCCCCTGTCCGCGCTGCCGGCGGTGTTGGACGATCCGGACGCCGCCGACGCGCTCCTCGACGAGCTCGACCACCGGGCAGCCGCCGAGATCGAACGGCTCACCGCCCGCCGGGCCGTCATCGCGGCGCTGCGCCGCAGCGGCGCCCCGCCCGACCTGCCTCCGGAGCTCTCCTCGTGGCGTTCGGACCCGGAGGAGGAGATGCCGGCGGACATGGTCCGCTACGAGCACGAACAGCTCATCCTCATCGGGCACCTGCTCGAACAGGGCGGCCTGACGGGGTTCTCCGCTCTGTTCGACACCGCGGACGGGCCGATGACCGCGCCCGCACCCCTGACGGCGCGCTTCTACACCCTCGAACCCGACGCCTCGGACGACGAGGTCTCCGCGCTGGTGGACGCTCTGGTGGCCTACATGGAACCGGTGGTGGCCCGGATGGCCGATACGCCCCCGCTGGACTCGCGGGCCTCGGCGCTGTTGGACGAACTGAACGAGCAGACGCTCAGGCCCGTGCAACACCGTGTCCTACGCCTGGTGCAGCAACGGTTGGCCCTGGCCGACCCGCCCTGACCCGGGCCGACCGGTCCCGCTCGGGCGCGAGCGGGTTCCGAGGCGTGCCCCCTGTCGGGGTCCTGGCTTTTATGACCCGGATCACACCCGGTGGCCTTGAGCCCGACGCGACGTCGGGGCTTTGACTCGGGATCGCACGCACCCATCGACCACGAGGATCCACCATGACCACACCAACGGAGCCGATCGCCGTCGAAGACTTCTTCGGCCCGCCCACACGCAGCCGGGCCCTGTTGTCCCCGGACGGCACGAAGGTCTCCTACCTCGCCCCGTGGCGCGGCCGGCTCAACGTGTTCCTGCGGGACCTGGACTCGGACTGGTCGGGCCCCGACACGGTGAACGACGCCGACGCCCCGGGCGCGCGGCGCATCACCTCGTCCACCCGGCGCAACATCGACACCTTCCTCTGGAGCGCCGACGGCCGCTACCTGCTGTTCCAGCAGGACGACGACGGTGACGAGAACTGGCACCTGTACCGGGTCGACCCGAACCGCCCCGAAGAGAAGGCGGTCGACCTGACGCCCTTCGAGGGCGTGCGGCTCCTCGGTCTGCGACTCCCGCCGGAACGGCCGGGGACGGCCTACGTTCAGCTCAACAAGCGCCGCCCCGACATGATCGACCTGTACGAGCTCGACCTGGCGACCGGCGCGCTGACCGTGGTCGCCGAGAACCCCGGAGACGTCATCGGCTGGCTGGTCACCCATGACCGTGTGCTGATGCTCACCACGGAGGACGGCGGTGACCACGTGCTCTCGGAATACGTCGACGACGGCCGACGCCCGATCACCCGGATCTCCGGTTACGACCACCCCTTCGGTTTCATCCCGGCTGCGCTCACCCCGGACGGGAACGGACTGTGGTGCGGTTCGACGCGCGGGTCGGACCGCACCCGCCTGGTCCGCGTCGACCTGGACACCGGCGAGCAGGTGGGGGTGGACGGTCACCCCGCCTTCGACCTGGACACACCTCGCCCCGACGTCGACCCGCGCTTTCCCTCCGCGCTGATCCTGCACTCGACCACCGGAGAACTGCTGGGCGCCCGGTACCTCGGCGCCCGTCAGGAGATCCACGCGCTCGATCCGCACTTCGCCACGGTGCTGACGCGGTTGGCGGAACTGTCCGACGGTGACCTGGCCCATGTGTCCTGCGACGCCACGGCGCAGCGGTGGATCGTGGACTTCACCCACGACCGCGACCCCGGCGTCACCTGGTTCTACGACCACGCCACCGGGCGGGCGCGCCGCCTGTTCCGACCGTTCCCGCACCTGGATCCGGCCCGGCTGGCCTCGGTCACCCCGATCTCCGTCACGGCCCGGGACGGGATGACCCTGCCCTGCCACCTCACCCTGCCGGTCGGGGTCCCGGCGCGCGACCTGCCCACCGTCCTGCTGGTGCACGGCGGACCGTGGTACCGGGACAGCTGGTGCTACGACCCGGAGGTCCAGCTCCTGGCCGACCGTGGCTACGCCGTACTCCAGGTGAACATGCGCGGCTCCACGGGCTACGGGAAGGCCCACACCCAGGCCGCGATCGGCGAGTTCGCCGGACGCATGCACGACGACCTCATCGACGCCCTCGACTGGGCCATCGGGCGGGGGTACACCGACCCGCACCGGGTGGCGATCTACGGCTGCTCCTATGGTGGCTACGCCGCGCTGGTCGGGGCCGCGTTCACCCCGGACCGGTTCGCCGCCGCGGTCAGCTACACCGGCATGTCCGACCTCGTCGACCTCGTCGAGTCGGTCGTTCCGGTCGCCCGGCGCGCCGTGGAGAACAGCTACCTGCGCTACATCGGCGACCCGGACGACCCCCGGCAGAAGGCCGACATGCTCGCCCGCTCACCCATCAGCCGGGTCGACGACATCACCGCACCGATGCTGCTGATCCACGGCGCCAACGACGTCCGCGTCCACCGCAGGCACTCCGACCGTGTCGTCGACGCGCTGCGCGCACGCGGCTCCGAGGTCGAGTACCTGCTGAACGAGAACGAGGGCCACTGGTTCACGAACCCGGAGAGCAACATCGAGCTGTACGGCACCCTGGAGCGGTTCCTGGCCCGGCACCTGGGCGGGCGATCCTCGACCACGTCCTGATCCGCGGGGTCGGTCCGGGACCACATCTCGCCCCCGCGCGACCATCGGTGCGTTCCACCGGTCGCGCGGGGGCCTCACGTTCCTCGCCCACCGCGACGGGCCACCTCGGCCACCCCGTGTTCCGAGCGGACTCGACCCGCACGACGCGCGGGGACGGACGGACTCCGACGGAAGATCCCCGAAGCAGCGACTTTGGTCGGGTGACCCGAACCGCTCGTACGATGCGCGACTCCGGACGGCGTCACTAGCGTCGAACGCATGCCCAGATCCCGTGACACCGCATCCAGGTCCCCTCGGCCGGCAGGGGGGTCGGTCGCACCGACGCCCGCCAAGGAACGCCTCCTGGCACCGGACCTGGCACGGGGGATGATGCTGTTGCTCATCGCCCTCGCCCACTCCCGGATGCTGCACGCGGGGGGCCTGTCCTTCACCGCGCCCGCCGGCGGAGGGCCGATCGACGTCGCCGTCCAGTGGCTGCTGACGTCCCTCGTCGACGGGCGGTCCGCACCGCTGTTCGGCCTCCTGTTCGGGTACGGGCTCGTGCAGCTGACCCGGCGGCACTCCGGCCCCGACGGAGATCCGGCCCGGGCCCGGCGCCTGATCCGCCGACGCGGAGTCTGGTTGATCGTGTTCGGCGCCGCCCATGTCATCCTTCTCTACAGCGGGGACGTCATCGGTGCCTACGGTGTGTTCGCCGTGGCGCTCGCCGGGGCGGTGTCCTGGTCCGGCCGTCGACTGTGGTCGGTCGCCGTGGTCGCCCTCGTGTTCGGCGTCGTCGTCCACGCCGTGATCCAGGTGGCGGCCGGGCAGTCCGTGCCGCTGCCGGTGGGCGCCACCGTGGTGGACAGCGCGCTGCTGCGTGCCGCCGCGCTCCCGATCCTGCCCATCGCGGCGCTGTCCATGGTGCCCTCGGTGCTCATCGGTATCTGGGCCGGCCGGATGCGGGTGTTGGAGCAGCCCGACCGTTACCGGTCGCTCCTGCGTCGCACCGT
The DNA here is from genome assembly GCF_018207095.1 of Nocardiopsis sp. MG754419. GTDB lineage: Bacteria > Actinomycetota > Actinomycetes > Streptosporangiales > Streptosporangiaceae > Nocardiopsis. Next base: position 7,234 of record NZ_QOCZ01000102.1, read on the forward strand.
CCTCCTCGGGTTCCCCGTGGCCGTGCTGGGTGCGCAGCCGGTCGCGCTGCAGGCCGTGGGGGTGTGGACGCCGGGTACGCCCGGGGTCGGCGTCTTCGCTCTGGCGCTGTTCGCCGCGACCGGTATCGCCGGTGGTCTCGCCTTCGCTGCGGCGATCGCGCTCGTCGCGACGCGTATCGGGGAACGACGCGGACGCGTGACCACGGCGCTCGTGGCGTGCGGGCGACGGTCGATGACCTTCTACCTCGCCCAGTCGCCGGTGTGGTGGGTGGCCACCGAACCCTCGCTGTTGGACCTGGGCGGTGCGCTGGGCGCCGCGGCGGCCGCCGGCGTCGCCATCGCCACCTGGGTCGTCACCGTCGTCATCGCCGATGTCATGGAGCGCAGGGGACGGAGGGGACCGGCCGAAGCGCTCCTGCGGCACCTGACCTACCGCGAACGGACCCGGCGGCCCGTACCGACGCGGCCATAGACGCCACCGCACGGCCCGACGCGAGGGCGAAGCCCCGCCGAGGGGCGTCCGCCGAGGTCGATGTCGTTGAACAGGGCGTGCTCGGAGGGACACGAGCCGCCGCCCCCGGAGAGAGGCCTTGGCCATGGGCGCCAGGGTCTCTTCCGCGTTCACCCCGGGAATGATCCTGATGCCAGACGACCCACGGCATAGGCCGAACCCACAACGAGGAGAAACACCAGAAGAGCCAGAACAAGCCATCGATACTTGATCATCTGTCGAACATCGGCGGTCGTCCGACCGGAGGAACCCGGTCCATCGGATGAAGTGTGGAGCCAGGCCCAGAACAGAATTCCCATGATGATGACGTAAGTGATTCCGACGAGCCAGAGGATCGGCGCACCGAAGCGCACCACCGAGGGGATCGCGAGCAGCGCAAATCCGCTGAACATCAGAATCAGAAGCACAAGTTGCTTAGCGCTCAATGAGCCTCTCCCCGGATCATAACGCGAAACCCAGCATAGCCATCGACCCCACTCTAGGCTTGAATAGACGCCCCGGCAACCACACGGTCACTACGTGCACTCCGGAACGAGAACAGTAGCCTGAGCTCGACACCCTCTACACCCTCAACCTTTTCCCGAATGTATGACTCCGGAACACTGAGCGCTCTCTGCTTCCCGGAGAATCACGACAGTTCCCATAATTATCACCATCACCTGAACCCCATTGCCAACCACATGTCGAGACCCATCACGGAGCTCACTCATCCCAGCAGCAGCGCAATGAGCAACGGCGCAAAAATTATGAAACTGACTCGTTTCACAAAGTCACACTTTCCTCGGCTCGGAGATCGACCGCTTACCGGGTCGCGCAGCCCATCCCGCCGACCCCACCGGGGTAGGCTCACCGTTGGAGCCACCCACCAAGTCGGTGCACTCACCCTCAAGGATGACTGTGATGCCCAGGTTGGCACTGGAGAGACGCCGGCGAGACGGGGGCGGCCATCCGTGGAGGACCATCCTCACGCCGAAGGAGCGGACCACAGTGAAGCACCGACCAGCAACATGATGCCATTTCTCGTAACAAAGTACGACACCGAGAACTACTGCTGGATGCGAACTCCATACCGAGTCACATTTCTTTAATCAGCGGAATCCTTGGCGCCTCGATTTTTCCATTCTCTCCTTACCTGAACCACCAACATCAAGGCCGCAGGAAAACCCACTCTCGGATATAATGAGGTCGCTTGCAGCGTGGGCGTGGTCTCTCATCTCCTGCGAGGAGAAGTCGGTCTGGGCCAATCTCAGCGTGAACGCGCCGCAGAAGCGGCGGCGCGCGACATATCCAAAGCCAACAGATCTCACTTACACCGTGGAATACGGGATCCGCTGGTGCAAAATCCACCGCAGCGCGGTCACGGGGCACGACGATCTCGCCTTGCGCCACCAAGACACCGTGTACACCACCGCAACCGAAGAATGATTCTGGCCAACTTCGACACATGCCCTAGACGGCTGCATTCTTAGGCCATGCCCGACCCCTGAGCATCGGCACATTCGGTGCACCTGAGAACATCAGACCCAATATAGATCTCAAGATCACTCGAGATCCTACACAGTCCCTTGATCCCGAGCCCTGTGCAAGATGAATGAGATTCTTGCCAACGCAACGAAGCCAACAATTCCAAAGATAAGCACACCCCAGAGATTCTGCGCTATAGCCGCAGCCATGACAGCAAACAGGCAAGCGGCGACTGCAGCCAAAAGCCACTTGACGGTTTCTTTTTCTTTCCGCAATAGAATCTCCACCTGAGTCCGCCCCGCCCCGCGCTCACACCCCGAGCGTTCTGTGACGGCAGCGTGGCCGACATCAGCCACGCCCTCACCGCGCTCTCCGATCACTACACCGAACTCGGCCACCTCCTGCGTGAGAAGACCCGGAACCCGGGCGGGGAACGCGTGCACACCAGCCGCCCCGAACCGCTTTCACCTTCGGATCTTGAGGTGGACCGGTTCATGGTGACCATGCACGACGTGCTGCTGTCATGGGAAGAACGAGTACGCGCGGCAGCGGGACTCCAGCCCTCCACGACCGACATCTCCTGGGAACGTCGACCCGCCGTGATCAGCCGGGCCTGCGGACTGCTCTCCCGCTTCGTGCTGGGCCTGATCAGCTTGGAGGAGGAGCCGATGCGCCGCGCGCTCACCCTTCAGGACCCGGGGAACCTGCCCGAGGACGTTCTGGGGGTGGTGCGCCCCGACTACGTGGACCCCTACCCCGAACTCGCGGGGGCTGACGCCGGACGGGAGGTGCTGTGGCTGCACCGACGCGCGCAGACGATGACCGACCAGACCATCCGGACGCTCACCCTGGACGGGGTTCCGTGTCCGCACTGCGAACTGATGATGCTCACGCGCCGGAGCGGGGACAACGGTGTGTGGTGCGCGGCTTGCCGCACCATGACGCCCATGGAGGAGTACACGGCGTGGGCTTCCGAGCTGACGGCAAGCGCGCGACATTGAGCAGGCAGGAGCCCGGACCCCTACCGCAAAAAGTCGTCCTTTTTGCGATGCCTCTTTCAACCCTTCGGAGAACTCAAAAAAGATCACCCAAGAAAATCGATGTCAAAACAAAGGCAAGCGCTCCAATAAATAGTGCCAGTATTGCAAATCTCTCCAAGACGGAAGCGTCACGCGGCGATTTCCCAACGACCATCAACCTCAAGAGGAGCACAGCCCCAAGGACCAAAAGGACTGCTGCGATAATATGAAGCATATGCCCTCCCGGGCCGCCCGAGCGCCACCCGGGCGGCCCGCCTCTCCTGGCTAGCGCTTTGATGAGACTTTTGTCTTTTTGAGACAATACCACAGAGCGCTTGCTATTTAATACGCTTATTTATGACTGCTGATACATCCAGTATCCTGCACAGGCGAGACCGCCGACTGCCAGGATTCCAGTAGAGATGGCGCCAACGGGCCCGGCAATTGCAAGGACGTACATGGCAACTCCGACTTTTGCTCCCCAGATAGTGAATCCTGCGCAGAGGGCATCCGGCAAGGAAGTTTGAAGCCCGGTGGGGTCGGTGTTGTTGACGGGGTCGCACGCCGCGTAAGTGTGGTTGTTGAGTTCTTGCCGGGAGGGGTCGGGCTGGGTGAACCCGAGCGTGAAGGTGTCGTAGAAGCGGTGGGACAGGTGCACGGTCCCGTCCTGGAACTGGTAGGCGCCGGTGTAGCCGAACGGATTCAGCTCCCCCGCCCTGGTTTCCTCCAGGATGTCACTGTTCTGTTCGCCGTAAGGGCTGTACTCGTACACCGCGTCGGGGGACTCGGCTTCGGAGCCTTCGGCGGTCAGGGCCAGGACGGTGTTCTGTTGGTCCAAGGTGTAGTGGAACCGCTCATCGCCTTCCCAGGCCACCATGGAGATCAGCTCACCATTGGGATCCCGGACGAAGCTGGTGCGCTCACCGCCGGAGGCGATGTTGGTGACGCCCAGGGCGGTGTTGGACAGCTGACGCTCGATGCGGTCCCCGTCGTGGACGTCGGTGATGCCGCGCATCTGGGTCTGGTCGGTGGTGTCGTAGCTCAAACTGGTGGCCAGAGCACCGTCGCCGTCGTCGATACGGGTGTTCTGCTTGGTCACCGAGTAGTCATAGACGTACTCACCCCGACCGGTCATGTTCCCGGCCTCGTCATGGGCCACGTCCTCACCGCGAGCGGTGGTGGGCTGGTCGGCGTCGTTGTAGGTGAACTCCTCCTCACCCGAGGTGAGCAGGTTACCGGCGTCGTCGTAGGTGTAGTCCACCGTGCCGTTGCCGGTCAGGCGCTGCAGACCGTCGTAGGTGAAGGTTTCGGACTCGCCGTTGACGGTGCGCGACTGCAACCGGGCGCTGTCATCGCCGTCGGCGGTGTCCCAGGTGTAGGAGGCCTCGAGCAGGGTCTGTTCGGCGGCGCCGGTGGTGGTGATACCGGTCAGACGACCCGAGGCGTCGTAGGAACGGTCCTCCTCGGCCCCGTCCGGGTGCACGATCGAGGTGCGTTGGTTGTTGGAGTCCGAGGAGAAGGTGGTCTCGGCGCCGGTGTGGTCGGTCAGCGAGGTGAGACGGAACGCGGCGTCGTAGGCATAGGCCGTGCTCTTGCCGTGCTCGACCATCTCGGTGACGTTGCCGGCGGCGTCGTAGGCGTAGGCGGTGGTCTCCGCACCGTTGGCGTCGGTGCGCACGCTTTCGATCAGGTCGCCGCGCCCGTTGTAGGACCAGGTGGTGGTGGCCTGGTCGGTGTGGGTCGCCACCTGGCGGCCGTTGCCGTCGTAGTCGATCGACTGGAGCACATCACCGTCGTGGCTGATGGCCACGATCCGGTCCAGCCGGTCGTAGGCGTAGTCCAGGCGGGTGCCGTTGCCGTCGGTGACCGAGGTGACCCGCGACAGCGAGTCGTAGCCGAACGCGGTGGTCCCGATGGGTCCGGGCTCGACCATCTCGGTGAGGTTGCCCGCCCTGTCGTAGGAGAACGTGGTCTCGTTACCGTTGGCGTCGGTCATCGACGACATCAACCCCTGGCCCGTGTAGGACAGCGAGGTCACGTTGATGTCCATGTCCTGCTGAGTGGCCGAGGTCAGGTTGCCCGCGCTGTCGTAGGACAGGGACAGTTCGTCGCCGTCGGGGGTGGTGACGCTGGTGGGTTTGGCCGGGTTGGCGGTGTCGGCGAATCCGACCGCGGTGGTCGCACCGGTGGGCAGTTCGGTCCCGATGAGGTTGTTGAACTCGTCGTAGTCATAGGTCACCGACGCTTCGAGGGGGTCGGTGGTGGTGGCGACGTCGGAGTTGGCCGTCCAGGTCTGGGAACGTGCGTTGCCGACCTGGTCGGTCGCAGCGGTCTGACGCCCCTGGGAATCGAACTCCAGAGTGGACTCGCCCCCATTGGGGTCGGTCACCACCGTCTCGGTGTTCGACCGCACGAACTCACTGTCGTAGCCGTACGAGGTGCTCGCTCCGCCCTCGGTGCCGTCCGGAGCCGTCAGCGAGGTGACCCGTGAGCGATCGTCGTAAGACAAGGACCAGGTGGCACCGCCGGCGTCGGTGATGGAGGTCAGGTCGGATCCGTCGTAGCCGAACGACAGCTCCTGCCCGGCTCGATCCGTCAGTACGGCGAGGTTGTCGTCCTCGTCGTAGGAGAAGGAAGAGGCCGTCTCACCACCCGGATCGGTGATCTCCAACAGATCGTGGTTCCAGCCCTCGCCCTCCCAATCGAAGGTGGTCACCCGGTCCTGGGAGTCCACGATCGAGGCCAGGTTCCCCTCGGAGTCGTAACGCAGCCTGTTCGTGTTGCCGTTACGGTCGGCCTGGGAGTACAGCCACCCCTCGGCGGTGAAGGTCCAGACCTGGTCCTGGTACTCACCCCGGTGGAAGGTCAGCGCGTAGTGACCGTTCTCGAGCTCGTCGAGATCGGCGTGGAGTCCGGCGGGTGAGTCGTATCCGCCTTCGTCATTACCGTCGAAGAACTCGCAGTAGCCAGAGGGGCCCTGGAAGATGACGGGGTCGGTGAAGCGGAAGTCGAGTCCGACATCGCGCCCGTGACTCATGGACCAGGGCGCGGGGTCGTAATGGGAGTTGTAGAAGGAGGAGACCGACAGGTCCAACCCGGTTCCGGCCATCGTCAGATCTCGGTGCTGGAGTACGACGTTGCCACTCTGGGTGTTGACGGCCAGTTCGAGGCGGTCACTGATCTGGTGACGTTCGAGCGGTTGCCAGTCCTGGATACCACGCAGCTCGTTGGGGCAACTCGACGCGGCGATCTCCGCCACGTCGGAGTTCAAGGCCTCCGCTTCGCTGGTGTCGGCGTCCGCCGACGGTGGTGCCCACGGCTCTGCGGGGGCCTCGCCTCCGACGGGTTCGGTGTTGGCCTCACCCGGTTCCCAGGTCTCGGGGACCGGCACGGTGCGGTCCGAAGGCGAGTGGGGCCCGTCATCGGCCCAGACCGGCGACGCGGAGAGCAGACCAAGGGTCACAGTGGCGGCGGCGGTGGTGGCCAGGGCCGCACGCACGGGGTGCCGTCTCAAGAGAGAAACGCTCCATAGGAAGGGGGATCAGGGGATGAAAGACACTCCCCGACCGGACGGAACCATGGAGCGAGCACGAGAAGCCGACCACGAGCGGGGGATGCAGCCCGGGAAGACTACGGCCCGTCACCCCCGCCGCACGACGCACGCACCGTCACGCCCCTCACGCACGGTCACCTCTCCCCTCAGAGGTTTGAACCCACCGATTCCGGCTAGCGTGCGCGGCGCAACCGTGTGCAGCGGAAACACGGAGCTCTGACACCGTAGCGGGATCGCCGGAACGTGAGGAACACCGACCGCGACCGGGATTCATGTTCGGGGCCGAATGTGGCCGTTGACCATCACTGCCCTGCCGCAACCACGCTGCGGGTTCGCTCGGGCACTCTTGGCGAGAGACGGGATCGGTTCGACCGCTCGGCCCACCGCTCCTCGTGGCCGGGCACGCCGACCGGTCACCGGGCCGCCTGGGGGAGCCCGGTGGACCCCGAGCCTTCCGCCGGGGCCGTCGTGGCGGGACCAGGCCAGGGCCTCGGCCACGACGGCCCGGACGGGTCCCTACGCGGCGCCTGCGGGGAACACACTGCCCGGAACGGCGATGCTCACCGGCCCGGTGAAGTGCTCGGTGGCGTGTTCACGCCCGGCGTCCCAGTCGGCCGGGTCGGCGAAGTGGGTGAGCACCAGGTGACGGGCGTCGGCCTCGGCGGCCAACCGGCCCGCCATCCGCGCGGTCAGGTGGCCGTGGCCGTGCAGGGCCTGTTCGTCGGCCTCCAGGTAGGTGGACTCGCACACGAACAGGTCGGCCTCACGGGCGGCCTCGGCCACCGGTGCGCAGTAACCGGTGTCGGAGGAGAACGCGACCACGCGCCCGTCGGGCGCCTCGAAGCGCAGCGCGGCCGAGGGCACGCTGTGGTGGGCCGCGAAGGACCGGAAGCTCAGCCCGTCGACCTCGTGCACGGTGACACCGTCCCGGGGCATCGGCACGGCTCGGAACGACTGCCCGATCGGCCGGTGCATCGTCGGCAGGGTGGGGATGCCGAACACCGCGTCGAAGGCGGCCAGGCGCTCGGTCTCGCCCTCGGGGTGGAAGAGCGGGATCTGCGCCAGCTTCTCGGGGAAGGTCCATCGGTACGCCCAGGCCATCAGGTCGAGGCTGTGGTCGGCGTGCAGGTGCGTGACCACGATGCCGCGCAGGTCGGCGAGGTCGTGGCGGGCACAGTAGGCGAGCAGCGACCCGGGGCCGGCGTCCACCAGCAGCACGCCGGTGGCGGTGCGCAGCAGATAGCAGGAGGCCGGCCCCTCGCGGGTGGGGGCGGTCGCGTTGGATCCGAGGATCTCCAGTTCGAGCATGTGCGTCCTCTCGTGGTGTCCGGCTGACGGGTCAGGTGTGGGGGTGGAGCAGGGTCGCCCGGCCGGGCGCGACGGTCAACGCGACCGACCGTCCCACACGGGTGTCGGGCGGCACCCGTACCCCCAGGGTGTGGTCTCCGGCGCGGACGGTCAGGTGGAGGGCCTCCCCCGTGAACTCGGTGTGCCGCACCTCGGCGACCAGGACGGAGCCGTCGTCGGCCGCGTCGTCGACGTCGGTCACGGTGAGACTGTCGTGGCGCAACAGCAACCGGGTGGACCCGTGCGCGGTGGGACGCACCGCGAGGTCGCGCACGGGTACACGCCACATGCCGTCCAGCGTCACGGCGTGGTCGTGGTCGCGTGCGGCCTCCAGCAGGACCGCCCCGGACAGGAAGTCGGCGACGAACGCGTCGGCGGGGTCGTCCCAGAGCCCGCGCGGGGTGTCGAACTGGACCAGACGGCCCTCGCGCATCAGCGCGATCCGCGTTCCCAGGGACAGCGCCTCGCGTTGGTCGTGGGTGACGATGAGCGTGGCGCAGTCGGTGGCGGCGAGCATGCCCGACAGTTCCCGACGCAGGTCCCCGCGCAGCTGCGGGTCCAGCGCGGCCAGGGGCTCGTCCAGCAGCAGGGCGTCGGGCCGGATGGCCAGGGCACGGGCCAGGGCCACACGTTGGCGTTGGCCGCCGGAGAGCTGGTCGGGGCGGCGTTCGGCCAGGTCGGTGAGATGGGTCAGCTCCAGCATCGTGTGGACCCGCTCGCGCCTGGTCGGGGCGGGCACCCCGCGGGCGCGCAGGCCGTAGGCGATGTTGGCGGCCACGCTCATGTGCGGGAACACCGCGTAGTTCTGTGGGACCAGACCGACGTTGCGGCGATCCGGGCCCAGGGTCGTCACCTCGCGCCCGGCCAGGCTGATCGTGCCGGTGTCGGCCGGTGTGAGTCCGGCGACGGCGCGCAGGGTGGTGCTCTTGCCGCAGCCGGAGGGGCCGATGACGGCGACCGTCTCCGCCGGGGCCACGTCCAAGGACACCCCGTCCACGGCGGTGGTGTCCCCGTAGCGGACGGTGAGGTCCTCCACGGCAAGTCCTCGGGCGCGGGCACGGTCGATGCGTTCCTCGTCCCGCGGTGCGGCGGGGCTGGGGATGGTCACGGGGTCCTCCTCGGGGCGCGGCGGCGCGCCAGGACGATGGCGGTCAGCACCGGGGCGACGAACGCGATGAAGATCGCCGATTGCGCCGAGGCGAGTTCGAGCCGCTGGGTGGAGTAGGAGTCGAACAGGGCGAACGGCGCGGTGGGGGTCGCCGGTGGTGTGATGAAGAAGCTGATGTTGAACTCACCGAAGGACAGCGCGAAGACCATGGTGACCGCCTGGGTGAGGGCCACCAGACAGGCGGGGACGGTGATGGTGCGCAGCACACGCGTGCGTCCCGCGCCCAGACTGCGCGCCACGCTCTCGTTGGTGCGCAGTTCCGCGTCCGACAGGGCGGGGACCAGCACCGCCAGCGTGAACGGGAGCGTGAAGACCAGGTGGCCCAGGATCAGGAGCAGTCCGCTGGGGCGCAGCATCGGGAAGGTGCCCACCAGTGCCACGCTCAACGCGATACCGGGGACCGCCAGCGGCACGTTCACCAGGTAGCCGGTGAACCGGGTCAGCGGTGAGGGGTGGCGGGCCACCCACCAGGCGAGCGGACCGCCGAGGGCCAGGTTGAGGGCGACGACCAGGGTGGCCACGGCCAGGCTGCGGCCGACCACCGGGGCCAGCGGCGGCCACGCGTAGGCGAACCAGTCGAGGGTGACGCCGCCGCCCCAGGGCCCCTGGGAGAAGTCGACGCTGGTGGCGGCGATCAGGGTGCCGATGAGCGGGATAATGACGAACAGGCAGGTCAGGCGAGTGATGAGCCGGGTCACGCGGTCACCGCCCTGCGAACGAGCGCCGACAGGACCCGGCCCAGGACCAGGGCCAGCACCGCCATCGCCGCGAGGATCACCGCGAGGGTGGAGGACGCGGCCAGTCGGTATCCGGTGGTGAGTTCGTTGGCGACGTTGAGCGGGAGGAGCCGCACCCCTTCGGACAGGGTGGCGACCGTGCCGTATCCGCCCAGGGCCACCGCGATGGCGGTGCCGCCGGTCTCGATGATCGCGGGCAGCAGCAGTGGAAGCGTCACGGTGGTGAACACCCGGGGTCGGGAGGCGCCCAGGGTGCGGGCGCTCTCGGTCAGCGCCGGGTCCAGGGTCGCGGCGGCGCCGCGCAACGGCCCGAGGACCCGGGGCAGGCAGAAGTACATGTAGGCCACCAGCAGGCCGGGGAAGGTGTAGGCCAGACCGGAGAACCCCTCCCAGGCCAGACCGAACAGCCCGGTACGGCCGGTGAGGACGATGGCGAAGAACCCGATGATGATGCCGGGGAGCGCGATCGGCAGGGTGAGCAACGCGTCGGTGGCACCGCCGCCGCGACCGAGTCGATCGTCGTCGGCCTGGCGGAGCACCACCGGCACGGCGACCACGAGCATGAGCAGCACCGCGCCGCCGGCGATGAGCGCGGAGTCGAGCAGGGCGTCACGCACGGAGGCCGAACCGAACGCCCGGACGTAGTGTTCCAGGGTGGGTCCGCCGTCGGCGGGAGGGGCGCCCAGGCCCAGTGAGTTGGCCACCATGACCATCACGGGGTAGACGCTGAACAGACAGATGACGATGAGGGCCGGGAGCGCCGCGAGCCACGCGGTGGCGGTGGCGGGGCGCCCCCGTGCGGGAGCGCGGACGGTCACCGGAAGCCGACCTCGTCCTGGTAGAGCTCGTTGAACTCGGCCTGCCGCGCGCCCTGCTCGATGTAGTCGATGGTCTCGGCCCGCTCGTAGTCCTCGGGGGGCAGGACCCGGTCGGCCTGCTCCTCGGGCATCTCACCGATGACCGGGCGCATGTAACCGGCGGCGAACAGCGCCTGGCCCTGCTCGGAGAAGTAGAAGTCCAACAGCTCCCGGCCGTTGTCCTCGTTGGGCGCTCCGTCGACCAGTCCGACGATGTAGGGGATCTGGAGCGACCCTTCCTCCGGGATGACCACCGTGACGTTGGTGCCCTGGTCCTGGAGCTTGTAGCCGTTGAAGTCGGTGTCGATGAGGATGGGGATCTCGCCCTGGGCGACCTTCGCGGTGGCGGTCTGCGCGCTGGTCGAGGCGCCGTTCTCCCGGAGGTCGTTCAGGTAGTCCAGGCCGGGCCCCCAGTCGTCGAGGTCACCTCCGAGGGCGAGGTTGACGGCGGTGGCGGCCGAGTATCCGACCGCGGCCTGGGTGGGGTCGAGGTAGCCGACCAGGCCCTCGTACTCGGGTTCGAGCAGGTCCGCCCAGCTCGTGGGGACGGGAGCGCCGCCGAGGTGGTCCTCGTTGACGATGAGGGCGATGGTGCCGGTGTGGACGGTGGTCCAGGCACCGTCGGGGTCGCGGAGCTCCTCGGGCACCTGTTCGGCGCCTTCGGGCACGTGGTTCTGCAGGACTCCGGTCTCCACCAGTTGGTCGGCGAAGGCGATGCCGGTGTAGGCGACGTCGGCGACGGGGGAACCCTGTTCCGCCTGGAGGGCGGCGAGCGCCTGCCCGGAGTTCTTGGGGTCGTTGGGGGCCCGGATCCCGGTCTCCTCGGTGAAGGCGGACAGGACCTCGCCGTAGTTGCCCCATTCGGTGGGCGAGTTGTAGGTGATGACGATCTCGCCGTCGCCCGCGGCCGCACCGTCGGGGGGATCCACGTCGCCGCAGGCGGCGAGGGTGAGGACGAGGGCGACGGTGCTCGTGAGCAGGACCGTGGGACGGTGTGGCATGGAGGCTCCGTGGGTCGGGCGGTGGCCGTGTCGGGGGCCGGGGTGGACGTGCGGGACGTTCTGATGAAACGATTAACCATCCGTTTGACCTGCACTGTTGTGATTCGTGACCACACGGCGAACACCCGGGGAACACCCGATCTCCCCGTTGCCTCTCCCCCTCACCCCACCGTGTCCCATGGAAGGACCACCATGTCCGCTCCCCGTCAACGCGTGACCCTTCGTGACGTCGCCGCCAGGGCGGGGGTGTCGGTCGCCCAGGCCAGCTTCGCGCTCAACGGTCGCGGCAGGGTCGCCTCCGCCACCGTCGAACGGGTACGGCGGGCCGCGGCCGAACTCGACTACCAGGTGGACACCCGGGCCCGCCAACTGCGCACCGGGCAACGGGCCGCCTACGGCGTCGTCATCCGCAACATGCGCAATCCGTACTTCCTGGACGTGCTGCGCGGCATGGAGGTCCGGGCCCACCGTCAGGGCGCGTTCCTGCTCATCCTCAGTTCCGACTACGACGTCGAACGGGAGAGCGCGGCGCTGCGTCGACTGTCCGCCGAGGGTGTGGCGGGGTTGGCCATCGCACCCATCGGCCGCCGAGGGCCGTTCCGCGACTGGCTGCCCGGCCGGCCCCACCTTCCCGTCGTGGCGTTCAACTGCACCCCCGACCCCGAGGGACCCTTCGGTGAGCGCGTGTCCACCGTGGGCCCCGACGACGGGGCGGCGATCAGCCTGGCCCTGGAGCACCTGCGCGCCCGCGGCCACCGGGACGCCACCCTGGTGATGGCCCCCGAGGGGCTGGCCGCCGACTGGGGACGCGAGGAGGAGTTCCACCGGCGCTGCGCCGAGTGGGGGCTGTCCGCGACCGTGGTGCGGTGCCCGCTGGACCACGCCGACGTGGCTCGGATGGCCGCGGAGCGGATGCGCGCCGCCTCCGGACACGAGGCGTTCGTGGTCAACTCCGACCACCTGGGCACCGCCGTCTACGAGGCCGCACGCGCCCTGGACCTGCGGGTGGGCCGGGACGTGAGCGTGGTGGCCCACGACGACCTGCCGACCTCGGCACTGCTGGACCCCGGCTTGACCACCCTGCGCCTGGACCGCGAACTCCTGGGCGACCACGTCATGCGCCTGTTGTCCGAACCCGGCGCACCGGAGGCGGTCCGGCTGCCCGTGCACCTGATCGACCGGGGGTCGGTGGCGACGCTGAGCCGACCCTCCTGACGGTTCTTCGGGGCGCGGCCCGACTCGTCGAGGCCCGTCCCCCGGGCGTCGTCGCCTCCCACCCGGGCGCCGTTCGTGCCCCGCTCGGTCACGTGC
>NZ_QOCZ01000103.1 GCF_018207095.1 Nocardiopsis sp. MG754419
CACCGGGAACGCGATGAGCACCAGAACACTGGTGAGCAGGGTGTTCCAGGTGAAGATCGGCATGCGGAACATCGTCATACCGGGCGCGCGCATGCACAGACCCGTGGTCATGAAGTTGACCGCGCCCAGGATGGTGCCCAACCCCGAGACCAGAAGTCCGAGGATCCACAGGTCACCGCCGATCCCCGGCGAGCGGACCGCGTCGGACAACGGTGTGTAGGCGAACCAACCGAAGCTGGCCGCGCCACCGGGGGTCAGGAAACCACTGATGACCACGAGTCCACCGAACAGGAACAGATAATAACTGAACAGATTCATTCGGGGAAAGGCCACATCGGGGGCGCCGATCTGTAGCGGCATGATCACGTTCGAGAACCCGATGAACAGTGGGGTCGCGAACAACAACAGCATGATCGTGCCGTGCATCGTGAAATACTGATTGTACTGCTCGGCGGACAGGAACTGCATGCCCGGTTCGAACAACTCCAGGCGTATCAGGAGCGCCAGCACACCGCCGAAGAGGAAGAAGGCGAAGGAGGTGATCAGGTACATGTACCCGATGACCTTGTGGTCGGTCGAGGACAACCAGCCCACGACCACCGAACCCGTGCTCCTCGTCCCCTCCGGGGAGGGAGACAGCGTACTCGTGTCGACCGTCATGACGTTCCTTGTCGGATCGTGGTGGAGGGGCCCGTGCGGGCCCGCTCGGGCGAAGCGAGACCCACAGAAGACAAAAACGGACATTCTCGCGAATATCTTCGCTCTCACCGGACGAATCGCACGACCGGTCGTGGAATGATCATTTTTACTCGGGCTGTTCTCTGGAAACGCACTGCCCCGATCAGGGGACCACGAATCACGCGTCCCGTCGATTCCTGGAACCGGTGGGTCGCGCGTTTCGTGGGCGGGGAGCGGGATATCCTCGCCGACAAGCCTGCCGCCGCATCCGCTCGACGCGCATGAATGACACACCGGCACATCACGATTCCTCACCTCGGACCCGACCACTCGACCGACGGGACGGAACCGGGCGTGACGCGTGCGCGCTCCCCCCTTTCCACGGCCACCGCTCCCCCGCGCCGCGGGCCACCTCAGGGCCGTGTCCGCCACCCATCGGGCCCCGCCGCATCGGGTGATTCACCGGCGGGCCCATCGGGCAGGGGGCGTGCAGGACCCCCAGAGCACGGTCATCGAGAAGAGAAGAGGTGTGTCATGCGTTACGACGAGTTCCTGGCCCGAGTCCGCGATCTCGGGGAACACGAGAACCAGCGTGAGGCCGAGGAGGTGACGACCGTGGTCCTCGCCGTCCTGGCGACCCGACTGCCCGCCGAGGCCGTGGAGAGTCTGGCCGCCCAGCTCCCCGACCCGCTGCGCAGGGCCCTCGGGCAGGTCGAGCGGTCCGCACCCGAGACCTTCGGCGTCGAGGAGTTCCAGAGTCGTGTGGCCACGCTCGCCGACGGGCGCGCCTACGAAGGCGAGCGGGACTCGCGGGCGGTTCTGAGCACGGTGGCGAGCGCGGTCTCCGGCGGCGAGCTCAACCGGCTGCTGAGCCAGTTGCCCCCCGGGTACGCGGTGCTGTTCGGCAAGCCCGAACTGGCGTGAGGGGCGCCGGTTCCCCGGGAGTGTGACCGCCCCTCCTTCGCGAGGGGCGGTCACGGTGGTGTGGTCGGGTCCGGAGACGGCCGTGGTTCGGTCAACGTCGGCGTTTTCCCGTGAGTTCACCGCGGACCTGGCGCACTGTGGAGGCCCGTGCCCTGCGTGAACAGGGCGCGGAACGCGTCGAGGGCCCGCGGGCCCGGGGGGTGTTCCATGAGCGTGTGGACGTGGCTCGGATCGTGGCCGGTACTGCGACAGGTCACCGGCGAGGACCGGATGGGACGGGGAGAGGCCGCCAGATCGCGACCCGGAGAGCGGCGGCTCCCGCGGACCGCGGAGGCGGACCGGGTGGTGAAATCCGTCTGCCCCTACTGCGCCGTCGGCTGCGGACAGAACGTCTACGTCCGCGACGAACAGGTCATCCAGATCGAGGGGGACCCCGACTCCCCCGTCAGTCGCGGCCGGCTGTGCCCCAAGGGGTCGGCCAGTCTGCAGTTGACCACGGGCGAGTCACGTCGGGACAAGGTGCTCTACCGACCTCCGCACGGCGCCGACTGGCAGGAGTTGGACCTGGACACCGCCATGGCGATGGTCGCCGACCGGGTGGTGCGCACCAGGCGCGAGACCTGGGAGGACGAGCACGAGGGTCGGCGGGTGGCGCGCACGCTCGGCATCGCCAGCCTGGGTGGGGCGACCCTCGACAACGAGGAGAACTACCTCATCAAGAAGCTCCTGACCTCCCTGGGCGTGATCCAGGTGGAGAACCAGGCGCGGGTGTGCCACAGCTCCACCGTGGCGGGACTGGGCACGTCGTTCGGTCGGGGCGGGGCCACCATGTTCCTGCAGGACCTGCAGAACTCCGACTGCATCGTCATCGAGGGCTCCAACTTCGCCGAGGCCCACCCCGTGGGGTTCCAGTGGGTGATGGAGGCCAAGGCGCGCGGGGCGGTCGTCATCCACGTCGACCCGCGGTTCAGTCGCACCAGTGCCCTGGCCGACCTGCACGTTCCCCTCCGCGCGGGCACCGACATCGCCTTCCTGGGCGCGATCATCAACCACGTGATCACCGAGGGGAAGTACTTCCGGGACTACGTGGTGGACTACACCAACGCCGCCACCATCGTCGGCGAGGACTTCCGTGACACCGAGGACCTCGACGGGGTCTTCTCCGGCTTCTCGGAGAAGGACCGCGACTACGACGTCTCCTCCTGGTCGTACGAGGGTGTGGAGGTGGCCGCCGCGGCGGGCGATCGCAACCAGCTGTACAAGACCCGGGAGAAGGGCGAACCCGGGATCGGTCACGCGGGCCGGCCCGAGCAGCACGGGTCCGGTGGCGCCGTGATCAGGAACCGGGCGAAGGAGGACCGTTCCCTCACGGACCCGCGCTGTGTGTTCCAGATCCTCAAGCGTCACTACGCCCGCTACACACCCGAACTCGTCGAGGAGGTGTGCGGTGTCCCGGCCGACGTGTTCCGACGGGTCTGCGACCACCTCACGGAGAACTCCGGCCCCGACCGCACCAGCGCCTTCTGCTACGCGGTGGGCTGGACCCAGCACACGGTGGGGTCCCAGTACATCCGCACCGCCTCCATCCTCCAACTGCTGTTGGGCAACATCGGACGCCCGGGCGGCGGTATCCAGGCGCTGCGCGGTCACGCCAGCATCCAGGGGTCCAGCGACGTGCCGACCCTGTTCGACCTCCTGCCCGGCTACCTGCCGATGCCGCACGCGCACGAGGAACAGGACCTGCAAGGCTACGTCGAGGCCGTCGGGTACCCGCACAAGGGGTTCTGGTCCCACATGCGGAGCTACACCGTCAGCCTGCTCAAGGCGTGGTGGGGCGAGCACGCGACGGCCGACAACGACTTCGCCTTCGACCACCTGCCCCGGCTGACCGGCTCGCACAGCACCTACGACACGGTCATGGCGCAGATGGAGGGGGTGTGCAAGGGCTACTTCCTCATGGGCGAGAACCCCGCGGTGGGGTCGGCCAACAGTCGGGCCCAGCGCTTCGGCATGGCCGAACTGGACTGGCTCGTGGTGCGCGACTTCTCGCTGATCGAGAGCGCCACCTGGTGGCAGGACGGTCCGGAGATCGAGTCCGGGGAGATGCGCACCGAGGACATCGGCACCGAGGTGTTCTTCTTCCCCGCGGCCGCGCACACGGAGAAGTCGGGGACCTTCACCAACACCAACCGGACCCTGCAGTGGCACGACCGGGCCGTGCTCCCCAGCGGGGACCGGCGCAGCGACCTGTGGTTCATGTACCACCTGGGCCGACTCATCCGGGAGCGGCTGGCCGGATCCGAGGACTCCAGGGATCGGCCGATCCTCGAACTCACCTGGGACTACCCCCTGGAGGAGGGGGACGAGCCCAGCGCGGAGGCGATCCTGCGCGAGATCAACGGCCACGATGCCGACGGGCGTCCCCTGGACCGCTACACACAACTACGGGACGACGGCTCCACCAGCTGCGGGTGCTGGATCTACTGCGGGGTGTTCAAGGACGGCGTCAACCAGGCCGCGCGCAAACGGCCGGGGGACGAACAGGACTGGATCGCCGCGGAGTGGGCCTGGTCCTGGCCGGACAACCGCCGTGTGCTGTACAACCGCGCCTCCGCCGACGCGGAGGGGCGACCGTGGAGCGACCGTAAGGCCCTGGTCTGGTGGGACGAGGAGGCCGGGCGCTGGACCGGCTACGACGTCGCGGACTTCGAACCCGACAAGGCGCCGGGCTACCGCCCCTCCGATGAGGCCAAAGGCGTGGAGGCGCTCAGCGGGGTGGACCCGTTCATCATGCAGTCCGACGGGAAGGGGTGGCTGTTCGCCCCGGCCGGGCTCAACGACGGACCGTTGCCCACCCACTACGAGCCGCAGGACACCCCGTTCACCAACCCGCTGTACCGGCACCAGCGCAACCCCACGCGCCTGCTCTATCCGCACGAGCTCAACCGCTACCACCCGAGGCCGGACACACCCGAGTCCGCGGTGTACCCGTTCGTGGTGACGACCTACCGGCTCACCGAGCACTTCACCGCCGGAGGGATGAGCCGGTGGACGCCCTACCTGTCCGAACTGCAGCCGGAGTTCTTCTGCGAGGTCGGACCGGAACTGGCGGCCGAGCGGGAACTGGAGCACGGCGGATGGGCCACGATCATCACCGCGCGCAACGCCATCGAGGCGCGGGTGCTGGTGACCGACCGTATGAAGCCGCTGCGCGTCCAGGGGCGGACCGTGCACCAGATCGGCATGCCCTACCACTGGGGACCCAACGGCTACTCGACCGGGGACGCGGCCAACGAGCTCATGTCCCTGTCGCTGGACCCCAACGTGCACATCCAGGAGGTCAAGGCGCTGACCGCCGACATCCGGCCCGGCCGGCGCCCCCGCGGGCCCGACCGGCCGGCACTGGTCGAGGAGTACCGCGACAGGGCCCGCATCACCGAACGGACCGGAACGGAGGACTGACCCATGACGGCGGACGAGAGCCCCCCGCGCAAGGGCTTCTTCACCGACACCAGCGTGTGCATCGGTTGCAAGGCGTGCGAGGTGGCGTGCAAGGAGTGGAACATGGTCCCCGAGGACGGGCTGGACTTCCTGGCCACGTCCTTCGACAACAGTGGCCGGCTGAGCGCCGACACGTGGAGGCACGTGGCCTTCATCGAACAGCGCGCGCCCCTGGGCCACCAGGACGCGGGCGTGGGTCGGCCCGAGGGCGCACCCGGTGCGGTGGATCTGGGTATGCCCTCCTTCGACCTGCCCGGGCAGCGGACCGACGGTGAGGACCAGGGCGACTTCCGGTGGCTGATGTCCTCGGACGTGTGCAAGCACTGCACGAGCGCCGCCTGTCTGGACGTGTGCCCCACCGGAGCGCTCTTTCGGACCGAGTTCGACACCGTGGTCGTCCAGGACGACATCTGCAACGGCTGCGGCTACTGCGTCCCCGCCTGCCCGTACGGGGTGATCGACCGCCGTGAGGTGGACGGCCGGGCCTGGAAGTGCACGCTGTGCTACGACCGGATCGGAGAGGGGCTGGAGCCGGCGTGCGCCAAGGCCTGCCCCACCGACTCGATCCAGTTCGGCGACCTGGACGAGTTGCGCGAGCGCGCCCAGCGGCGGGTCGAGGACCTGCACGAGGCCGGGGTGTCCTCCGCCCGACTGTACGGGGAGGACCCGGACGACGGTGTGGACGGCGCGGGGGCCTTCTTCCTGCTCCTCGACGAACCCGAGGTGTACGGGCTGCCACCGGACCCGGTGGTGACCACACGGGACCTGCCGTCGATGTGGCGGCACGCCGGCGCGGCCGCGCTGGTGTTGTTGGCGGGCGCCACGGCGGCGTTCGCGGGGAGGCGAGCATGAACCGTCCCGACCGCACCGGCGAGGGCGCGAGCAGGATCGGCCGTGACGCGATCACGGGCGCGGCCGACGTGGTCCCCGAACCACGACGTGAACGGCGTGCCCGCCGCCGCGGGGCGGGGCGGGGCGAGGCCACCCGGGTCCCCGACGCGGATTTCCGCTCCTACCACGGCCGTCCGGTCCTCAACCAGATCGTCTGGGAGGCCCCGGACATCGGCGGCTATCTCTTCCTGGGCGGCTTGGCGGGGGCCTCGTCGGTGCTCGCCGCGGGCGCCGAGTACACGGGCCACCCCGATCTGGCGCGACCACTGAAGTACACCGCGCTGGCCGCGATCTCGGGTTCGACGGCGGCACTGATCCACGACCTGGGTCGCCCCGAGCGCTTCCTCAACATGTTGCGGGTGTTCAAACCGACCTCGCCGATGAGCGTGGGATCGTGGCTGCTCATGGGATACGGCCCCCTGGCCGGGGTCGCCGCGGTGACCGCCGCGACGGGATGGTTCCCTCGGATCGGGAGGGCCGCCACGGTCGGCGCCGGTCTGGCGGGGCCGCTCGTGGCCACCTACACGGCCCCGTTGATCTGTGACACCGCGGTCCCCGCCTGGCACGACGGCTACCGGCAGATGCCCTTCGTCTTCGCCTCCTCCGCGGCCGCGGCCGCCGGAGGCATGGGGCTGATCACGGCGCCCACGGCGCAGAGCGGACCGGCGCGCCGGGTGGCGGTCGGTGGCGCGTGCGCGGAGGTCGCCGTGTCCACCTACATGGAGCATCGCCTGGGGTTCGTCGGCGAACCCTACGGCCAGGGCCGGGCCGGGGTGCTCACCCGCACCGCCAAGGCTCTGACCCTGGCGGGAGCGGTCGGCGCGGTGCTGGGCCGACGCAACCGCGCGGTGTCGGCGTTGAGCGGGGCCGCGCTGCTCGGTGGATCGGCCCTGACCAGGTTGGGCGTCTTCCAGGCGGGGGTGCAGTCGGCCGCCGATCCCAAGTACGTCGTCGTCCCCCAGCGCCGTCGTCTGGAGGAGCGGGAGAGCGCCGAAGCCCGGGAGAGGGCCGAGAGCACCGCCTAGGAGTCGGGTCGGACCACCGGGTGCGCGTTCTGGTGCGCGCGCCCGCGGTCCCCCTCCCCGAACGCGGGTAGGGCCGCAAGGGGATCGCGAGGAACGGACCGTCCCACCGTGCGACCCGTGAGGTCGCCGTCGCTTGACGACCACGGGATCGGGCCCGCACCCGCGCCGCACCACGACGGATCCGCCCCCGCACCTTCCGGGGAGGAAGTGCGGGGGCGGACCCGAACCGCGCCGACCGGTGGAACCGGATCAACGGTCGTGCGGCAGGTACTCCTGGATCTTGGTGGCCAGGCCTCGGGCGGCGACGCCGGCCCGGTCCGGATCCCCGCTGAGCAGGGCCCGCAGGGTGTCGGTGACCTGTTCCCGTTCGGCCTGGGGCGGGATGGGCGGCACGTCACCGTCACAGTGGACGTCGATCACCACGGGCCCCTGGGCCGCGAGAGCCCGATCCCAGGCCGGCCCCATCTCCTCGGGCCGTTTCACGGTGATGCCCACCAGCCCCACCGACTCGGCGAACGCCGCGTAGGACATGTCCGGAAGGTCCTGGGAGTAGGGGGTCTTGGGCGAACCGCCCATGGCCCGAAGCTCCCAGGTGACCTGGTTGAGGTCGTTGTTGTGCAGGACGCACACCACCAGGCGCGGATCGCCCCACAGGTCCTGGTAGCGGCGCGCGGTGAGCAGTTCCATCAGCCCGTTCATCTGCATGGCCCCGTCGCCCACCAGGGCCACCACCGGCCGTGTCGGCGCGGCGAACTTCGCGCCGATCGCGTAGGGCACGGCGCAGCCCATGGTGGCGAGGGTGCCCGAGAGCGAACCCCGGTTGTCCTCGCCCATCTTGAGCAGGCGCGCGTACCAGTTGGTGACCGACCCCGAATCGGCGGTGACCACCGCGTTCGAGGGCAGGCGTGACGAGAGTTCGCGCACGGCGAGCATCGGGTTGACCGGGTCCGCGGGGACCTCGGCCTGGGCGTCCAGGACCGACCACCAACGCAGAACGTTCTCCTCGACCGTGGAGCGCCAGTTCCGACGCTCCCTGCGACGCTCGTCGGGCGGAGACAGCCGTGCGGTGAGCGCCCGCAGCGTGCTCGCGGCGTCCCCCACGAGGTTGACCTCCGTGGGATAACGCATCCCGATGTACCGGGGATCGATGTCGATCTCCACCGCCCTGCGCCCGAAGGGCGGCAGGAACTGTGTGTAGGGCAGGTTGGAACCCACGATGAGCAAGGTGTCGCAGTTGCGCATCAGCTCCCACGACGGGCGGGTCCCCAACAGACCGATCGCGCCGGTGACCTGCGGCAGGTCGTCGGACAGCACGTCCTTGCCCAGCAGGGCCTTGGCGATGCCCGCACCGGTGGCGTCGGCCAGCGCCAGCACCTCGTCGGCGGCTCCCCTGGCGCCCTGACCGACCAGGATCGCGACCCGCTCGCCGGCGTCGATCACCTCGGCGGCGCGTTCCAGCTCGCTCTCGGGCGGCAGCGTGCTGCCGCCCCCGACCACCCGGTCGGGCGCGCTGGAGGGCACGTGCTTGAACGCGTGCTCGGGCGGTGCGTAGTCCATCTCCTGCACGTCGGCGGGGATGATGACCGTGGTCGGCGCCCGCTCGGACAGGGCGGTGCGCACGGCCCGGTCCAAGACGTTGGGCAGCTGCTGGGGGACGTTCACCGTCTCCAGGAAGGCCGACGAGACGTCCTTGAACAGGCTGTGCAGGTCGATCTCCTGCTGGTAGGCGCCGCCGATGGCGGTGCGACTCGCCTGCCCCACGATCGACAGCACCGGCACGTGGTCGAGCTTGGCGTCGTAGAGGCCGTTGAGCAGGTGGACCGCCCCCGGTCCGCCCGTCGCCATGCACACTCCCAGACGGCCGCCGAACTTGGCGTAGCCGACCGCCTCGAAGGCGGACATCTCCTCATGGCGGCTCTGGACGAACCGGGGCGCGTCCGGGGTCTGCGCCATCTGCGCGACCAGTCCGTTGACACTGTCCCCGGGGTAACCGAAGATCTCGGTGACCCCCCACTGCGACAGCCGACGCAACACGTGGTCGGCGACGCTCTGCGTCATGATGCTCTCCTCCTCGGCTTCGGCGATCGTGGTCCGTCCGCCGGACCGCTCAGGGCGTGAACACCACCTTGAAGATCCCGTCCGTCTTCTCCTGGAAGCGCCGGTAGGCCTCCGGCGCCTCCTCCAGGGACAGGTGGTGGGTGGCGAAGTCCTGCACGCCCAGCACGTCCTCGTCGTCCAGCAGCGGAAGGATGTCCGGGGCCCAGTGACGGACGTTGGCCTGGCCCATCCTCAACTGGATCTGCTTGTCGAAGAGCGTCAGCATGGGCAGCGGGTCGGCCATGCCGCCGTAGACACCGATGAGAGAGATCGTGCCGCCGCGCCGTACCAGCTCGATCGCGGTCCGGAGTGCGCTCAGACGGTCCACTCCGGCCGTCTCCATGAGCTTGGCGGCGGCCCCCTTGGGCATCATCGCGGCCGCGCGCTGGGCGACGCGGGCCGAGGTGTGGCCTTGGGCCTCCATCCCCACGGCGTCGATGACCGCGTCGGGACCACGGCCGTCGGTACGGTCACGGATGGCGTCGACGACGTCGTCGCCCGCGGCGGAGTCGAAGACCTCCACCCCTCGCGCGGCGGCGCGGGCGCGCCGCTCGGGTACCGGGTCGACACCGAACACCCGCTCTGCGCCCAGGTACGCGGCCACGCGACAGGCCATCTCACCGATGGGTCCCAGGCCCAGGACGGCGACCGAGCCACCGCGCGGAACGTCCGCGTACTTCACGGCCTGCCAGGCGGTGGGCAGCACGTCGGACAGGAACACGTACCGGTCGTCGGGGCCCTGGCCCGGGATCGGGATCGCGTTGGCCTCGGCGCGCGGCACCCGCAGGTACTCCGCCTGGGCGCCGGGGACCGAGCCGTACAGCGCGCTGTAACCGTAGATGCTCGCGCCCGTGCCCTGGGAGTCCACCCGGGTGTTGTCGCATTGGGTCTGCAACCCGGTGTCGCACATGGGGCAGTGCCCGCAGGAGATCTGGAAGGGCACGACCACACGCTGTCCCGGGACGAGGGAGGTGACCCCCGGCCCCACCTCCTCGACCACGCCGAGCGGTTCGTGTCCGAGGACGTCCCCAGGGGTCATGAACGGACCGAGGACCTCGTACAGGTGCAGATCGGATCCGCACAATCCGGAGCTGGTGACCCGGATGACGGCGTCGCCGGGCTGTTCGATACCGGGGTCCGGGACGGTCTCGGTCTTGACGTCACGTGTGCCGTTCCACAGCACTGCTCGCATGGTCCCCCCTCGATGGTGTGGCGTCGACAGGGGGAGGCGCCCCGCCCGAACCCCCCTGACCGGGCGGGGCCTCCCCCTTGTTTCCTCGATGGTCCGTCAGCGGTTGGGCGGGGCAGAGCTCACGTCGGCCAGCGCGGAGTGCTCGTCGGCGGCGCGGGCGAGGTCGCCCATGGTGACGACCCCGACCACGGCGTCGTCCTCCACCACGGGCAGGCGACGTACGGTCGCCGTGCGCATGACGTGGGCCGCGTCCTTGACGCTGCTCTGGCGGGGCACGGTCACGATCTCGGTGCTGCACACGTCCCCGGCGCGAAGGGACCTCGGGTCGCCGCCCTCGGCCACGCACCGCACCACGATGTCGCGGTCGGTGAGGATGCCGTGCAGGCGACCGGAGGAGGTCACCACCACGTCGCCCACGTCCTCGTCGCGCATGATCTCCGCGGCATCGCGCAGGACGGTGTCCGGGGTGACGGTGCGCACGCTCGTGTTCATGATCTCGGCGATGCTGTCCACCATGGTCGTCTCCCTTCGCGATCGTCGTCCTCTGTCCACCGCCCTAACCGACCCCCTCCGGCACCAAACATGCATGTCCGGACGCTTCCGAGGCCCTCCGAGTGCCGGTGCCGCGTGGGGTTCGGGCGAGCACCGGGCAGCCGCGGCCGTGCGGGACCGAGGGCCGGCAGGACGGCGCACACCCGGACTTGAAAGGCGGGACGTCCCGCTCAGTCGCCGCCCACCACGGTGAAGAGGACGGTCACGGGGTATCCGGCGTGTCCACCCCGCAGGGTCACCACCCGCTCGTGCTCCTGTTCGAGATCGCGGGTGACCTCCGTCGGTTCATCGAGCAGGGATGTCCAGTGGGCGACGACACCGTCCGGTCCGAACAGCGAGGCGGCCTCCCGGGTCCCGCGTCCCGCGGCGTAGTGGATGACCGTCCTGCCGACCGTGTCGGTCACGACGGTGGTCAGTCCGGGCCACAGACGGGGATGCTCCTCCAGCAACGTGGCCGCGTCGCGCCCGATGGAGATGAGGGTGCGGGGACCGGGGAGTCGTGGTCCGATCGGGAGCGCCCATGCGACTTCCCTCCGAAACCTTTGTGCAATGCATTCGTGTGCGGGGCGGCGCGGACACCCCCTCCCCAGGGATCTCCAGAGAACCCGTGCGATTCACGCTCGCCCTGGGTGACTGAAATCAAGACGCGAACACCTGCGGCCCTCGGGAACGCGAAAAGACCCGGGCGGGTCGCGCCGCCAGGAGATCGATATCGGTCCGCGCTTTTCCCTCCTCTCGGGCGAACTTAGCAACCCACATCATTCCTGCATAGTCACGAACAGGATTCCTCCGTCGTGATTCCTGACCCTCGGTCGTTTCTCGGACACCGTCCCCC
Source organism: Nocardiopsis sp. MG754419 (assembly GCF_018207095.1). GTDB lineage: Bacteria > Actinomycetota > Actinomycetes > Streptosporangiales > Streptosporangiaceae > Nocardiopsis. The sequence goes on from NZ_QOCZ01000103.1 coordinate 11,696, forward strand.
GACAATGGGGGGCACCGCTCGCGAGCAGAGCCGCACACCCTTGCGAGCCTTGGGGGAACGTCGTTGCGTGGACGGCACTCTCCCGACCTCACGGCACGCACCGGGATCAGCGATCCGACTTCCCGACGCCCACGCCGCGGGCGTTCCACCACCCCGGGCCGGCATGCGCCCGACGCCGACCCACACCGACGCGACGTGGCCCCGAAGGTTCACGCGCACATCCCGGGACGTGCGATCGGGGAAAGAATGTGCGGCCCGACCCTCACGCGGCCGGCAGAGAACTCTCCCGAGAAGGCAGGAAATCGGCGCGGACCTGGGGGATCGACACCGGGCTCAAAAGGGACGGTTCGAGCGAGCACCGGAAATTCGTTGAGGGGCCACCATCTCCAGGGTTGACGAGGTCGCGAAAAATGTGACTGAATGACGATCATCCATGCGGTGGCCCAGATCACCCGCACGCGCATCGATAACGCAGGAGCTGAATCTTGGAGAAAACAAGCGACGCCCATGCGACACCCCCCGAACGTCTGCTCGTCAGCATTCGCAACGCGGCGCACATTCTCGATGTCTCGGAGCGCAGCGTCTACGACCTCTGCTACGCGGGCGAACTCGTCTCGGTCAAGGTCGGACCGAAGAGGTGGAGCCGGCGGATCACCTACGCCTCCCTCGAGACGTACGTGGCCTGCGCGGTGCGCCGGACACCTCCCGAGCACGAGAGCACGAGCGGTGGGGCACCACCTTCCGAGGGGCTTCCGTGACCCCCCGGCGTGGAACACCGCCCCACCGGCCACCCGGGCGGAACGGGGACCGGCTCAGTTCTGGGAGTTCACCGCGACCCTCAGCCGGTCCAAACCGCTGCGCAGCACACGCGAGACCTGCATCTGTGAGCACCCCACGTGCGCGGCGATGCGGGTCTGCGGCCATTCCCGGAAGTAGCGCAGGAAGAGCGCGCGCCGCTCTCGCTCGGGCAGGCGGGCGAGTTCGGTCCGGAGGGCGGCCCGATCCACCACGCGTTCGAGGTCGCGGTCCTCGGCACCGATCGCGTCCCCGAGAGGGCCCTCCACCCCCACGTCCTCACCGCCGGTCGGGTTGTCCAGGGACAACGCGGAGAAGGCGGCGGCGCCGTTGACGAGTTCCCCGACCGCTTCGCTGTCGATGTCGAAGTGCGCGCCGATCTCGCGGGTCGAGGGCGACCTGGCGTGTTCCTGCGTGAACCACCCCACGAAGCGGTTGAGCTCGGTGCGTCGGTCACGATGGGTCCGCGGCACGTGCACGGCCCACGTGTTGTCGCGGAAGTGCCGCTTGATCTCGCCGCTCACCGTGGGCAGGAGGTAGGAGAGGAACCTCTTGCCCCGAGTCGGATCGAAGCCCGCGATGGCCTTCATCAGGCCCGTGGCCGCGATCTGGTGGAGATCCTCGGTGTCGACGCCGCGTCCGCGGTAACGACCGGCCTCCCTGAGGAGGACCTTGCGGTAGAGGAAGGCGATCCGGGCCCGGCAGTCACGGGCCCGCTCACCCTGGGGCGGGAGGTCGCGCAGGGTGGCGAGGAGACCGTCGGTCTCCTCGTGCACCCGCGGGTCCGACGCCGAGGGAAGTTCGGTGGTGTCTACGGAAGCGAACACAAGGGTCCTCCTGGGCTCCCGTCGCGAGGACGGAAGGAACGGGGAGGCCACGCTGTCGGACCGGAGCCGACACCGTACCCCGGGTGTCGAGGCGCGGACAACCGTCGCGGAAGATCGAAGGGCGTGGGCGTGCTCGCATTGCCCCCCGCGCCTCGGTTCAGCAGAATGGGCGTCGACCCCCGATGTCCCTCACAAGGTCCGGGTGAGAAGAGGCGGCCGGCGAGAGCGGAGGCGACCCATGCCCCATCCATCGGAGGACACCGCCGGTGCCTTCGCGCGGTTCGCGCGGGATCTCCTGGAGCAGGACACCGTCGACGCGACCCTGGACGAGATCACCGCGCTGGCGGTGAGCGAGATCGAGGGGTGCGAGTACGCGGGCGTCTCCCTCCTGTACCAGGGCGGTGAGCTCACCACGCCGAGTTCCACCGATCCGATCGTCGAGGAGGCGGATCGCCTGCAGCACACGACCGGCCAGGGGCCCGGCATCGAGGCGATCAGTGCCCGCACGGTCTGCGTCGTGTCGGATCTGGCCCGGGAGACACGGTGGCCGGCGTTCACCGAGGGCGCCACCCGGTTGGGCCTGGCCGGCATGATGTCGCTCCAACTGTTCACCCACCAACGTGTGCTGGGCAGCCTCAACCTCTACTCCACGGAGACCGGCGCCTTCGACCAGGACTCGACCGAGGTGGGTGAGATCCTCGCCGCGCACGCCGCCGTGGCACTGGCCGCGGCCCAGAAATCGGCGGATCTGCATCAGGCCATCCGCACCCGCGAGCGCATCGGCGAGGCCACCGGCATCCTCATGGAGCGCTACCGGCTCACCAACACGCAGGCCTTCTCCCTGCTGGTCAAGGCCTCCCAGAAGCTCAACACCAAACTGCGGGACATCGCCGAGGACATCGTGCGCACGGGGGACTTCCCGAGCGGAGCCGCCTGACCCGCATGGGTCCGAGGCCCGGGGGACGGACGCTCCGGGCGCGGCGAGGAGCGTGTCGGGTGCATGGCGGCACCTGACACGCTCCTCGTTCTTCACCGCGCGGCCGGACCGCGCGGGAGCGTGGGACCACCTCCCCCGCGCCGGGACCCCGCCGCACCAATGCGGGACAGGCTCCGGCCAAGGGTGCGCATGATCGTTTTGTCGGGCTGCGGAGTCGGGCAGCACGATAGGAGACGTGCCCGGCACGCCCACCGGGGACGCCACGGATCCCCCACCCGTCGGTCGCAACGGCCACCGGCGGACGAGCACACGGGACATCCGAGGGCGCAGGAGGTTCGCCATGCCCGCTTCCGTAGCGAACGCCACCCCGCACGGGGGGACATCACCAGCCGCCCCGCGGGGGGAACCCTCGGAGGACGCCTCCACGGAGGACCTCCTGGCGGTGATGCGGAGCCTGGAGCAGGGGGACCCCCTGATCGCGCGCCTGCGTGAGCGCATCACACGGCACTACCTGCCGCTCCTGCACCGCATCGCGCACCGCTACAGAGGCCGTGGCGAGCAGGTGGAGGATCTACGACAGACCGCCCACGTCGGACTGGCCAAGGCGATCCGCGGTTACTCCCCCGAGCGCGGCCAGGAGTTCATCCGCTACCTCATGCCCACGGTGACCGGGGAGATCAAACGCCACTTCCGGGACCACACCTGGGCGGTGCACACTCCGCGTGACCCCCAGACCCGACGTTCCGAGATGATCAAGGTGCGCGCGCTGTTGGAGCAGCGTCTGGCCCACCCCCCGACGGTCCCCGAGATCGCCCGGGAGATGGGGGTCGGCGAGCAGCAGGTGGAGGAGGCGCGACTGGTGTCGGAGGCCTACAACACCGTCTCGCTCAACGCTCCGGAACCACGTGAGGGCGGCGCGCCCCTCACCCTGGAGCAGCACATCGGGATGGAGGACCCCGAACTGGACCTGGCCGTGGAGCGCGCGACCGTCCGCCCGGCGTTGCGCCTCCTGGCCCCACGGGAACGGTTGATCATCAAACGTCGGTTCTTCGACGAGTGGACCCAGTCCCGGATCGCCGAGGAGCTGGGATGCTCCCAGATGCACGTGTCCCGCCTGCTCGCCGCCACCCTGCGCACACTCCGGAAGTCCCTGGGGGACGAGGCGAAGTGAGCCGGACCCCACGCGGGGCCGGCAGGGCGACGTCGGCCGGTTGGACGCTCGCGGTGCGTACGGGCGCACGAGGCGGACACGGTGGTCCGGGGCACGGGAGGGGTCCCGGCGCACGAGAGGAGGCAGCATGCGGAACCGGAGGGAACGGTTACGGCGTCGCCCCTGGTTGACGGGGGCGGCCCGAGGCGTCGTCGGTGCGATGGCCATGAGCGGGGCACGGCGGCTCGCGGTGGGCCTGGAGATGGTCGAACGCACACCCCCCGAGTCCATCCTTCGGGAGGGTGTCCCGGCGATGTTGCGGGGGATCCCGGAAGAGCGACACCTCGCCGCCATCGAACTCGCGCACTGGGGCTACGGAGCGGCCGCGGGTGCGGCCTTCGGCCTGCTCCCGGCGGGTCTGCGCCGGTGGAGGCTGACCGGGCCGGTCTACGGGGTCCTCTCCTGGGGACTGTTCGAGGTCGCCCTCGCCCCGGCCCTGGACCTGGCCCACGCCCACCGGGCGGGAACCCGCGAACGGATGGCCCTGCTGCTCGACCACGTGCTCTTCGGTCTCATCGTCGGGGAGCCGCCCGAAGCCGACATCGTGGGCTCCGAGGCCGCAGCGGAGGCCGAGGCGGAGGCGCAGATCGAAGCCGCCACCGAGGAGGAAACAGAGGCCGAGTCGGAGACCGAGGCGGAAGAGGGGACGGACGGGCCTCGGACGTGAGCGGAGGGCGGACGGGCCCACCGGCACGGCGCGGGCCGCACGTCCACCGCCGGACCGGGATCACGGCCGGTCGGCGACGACCAGGCGGGCGAACAGGCCGGGGTCGATGTTGCCGCCGGAGACCACCGCCACCGTCGCCTGGGGCCGGCCGGGGACCGTCTCGACCTTCCCCGCCAACAGCGCGGCGGTCGCCAACGCACCACTGGGTTCGGCCACCAGGCGCGAGCCGTGCGCCAGAGCGCCCACGGCGTCGGCGATCTCGTCCTCGGTCACCGTGACGATGCCGTCCAGGCGGGTCGACAGGTGGGCGAAGGTGAACTCCGACAGGCAGGTGCGCACACCGTCCGCCATGGTCCGGTGGGTGCGCTCGGGCTCCCAGGTGACCAGGCGGCCCTCACGCAGGCTCTCGGCCGCGTCGGCGGCCGTCTCCGGTTCCACGCCCACCACCCGCACCCGGCCGGGGTGCACGGTCCAGGCGGCGGTCGCCACCCCCGACGCCAACCCGCCACCGCCGACCGGCACGACGATGGTGGTCACCTCCGGGGACTGTTCCAGGATCTCCAGACCCACGGTCCCCTGCCCGGCGATCACCCGGGCGTCGTCGAAGGGCGGCACGAACGCCAGGAGTTCGCGTTCGACCAGAGCCTCGGCGGCGGACCGACGTTCGACCGGGGGCACCATGACCACGCGCGCACCCGCGGCGCGGATCCGGTCCACCTTCACCCCGGGTGCGCCCTCGGGCACCACCACGGTGCAGGCGACCCCCTGGCGAACCGCAGCCCAGGCCAGCGCGAGGCCGTGGTTGCCCGAGGAGTGGGTGACGACCCCGTTGCGCCGCTGGACGTCGTTGAGCCGGGCGACCGCGTTGGTGGCACCGCGCAGCTTGAACGCCCCGGTGGGTTGCAGGCTCTCGGGTTTGAGCAGGAAGGGCCGATCGGTGCTCGGCCCGATCGTCAGGGGGGTGCGCACCACGTGGCCATGAATCCGGGTGGCGGCGGCGCGGACGTCCTCGGCTGAGACCAGTCGCATGCGGCGAGTATGCCCCCGTCCACCCTCGGCACACGGGATAATGGGACTCGATGCGTACCGAATGGACCCCTGACGACCTGCCCGGCCGGGCCTTCTACAAGATGCTGACGTCGGTGGTGGTCCCGCGCCCGATCGCGTGGGTCTCCAGCACCTCACCCGACGGCGTGGACAACCTGGCCCCCCACTCCTTCTTCACCGTTTCCTGCGTGGAACCACCGATCGTGCAGTTCACCTCCGTGGGCCGTAAGGACTCCCTGAGCAACGTGGAGCGCACCGGCGAGTTCGTGGTCAATCTGGCCGCCGAGTCGCTCCAGGACCAGGTGAACGCGACCGGAACCCCCTACCCGGCGCACACGAGCGAGTTCGACGCGCTGGGGATCGAGCGCGAGGCGAGCGCGCAGGTGCGCCCGCCACGGGTGGCCGCCTCCCCGGTGGCCTTGGAGTGCACGCTGCACTCCACCCTGGGGTTGGGCGATTCCACCGTCGTGTTCGGCCGGGTCCTGCGGGTCGCCGTGGCCCAGGAGGCGGTGGTGGACGGACACCCGGAGATCACCCTGCTGCGCCCGTTGGCCCGCCTGGGCCGCAACGAGTGGTCGACCCTGGGCGAGGTGCGGGCGATCGACCGTCTTCCGTACCACCCCTGAGTCCCGCCCCAGGGGGCGTGGGCGTGCGCACGGTCGGCGCGGTCCGACCGGGACCCGTGGACCGCACCGCGAGGGTGGCGGTCCGGGCACCTTCGGACCGTGCTGCCGACGGGCACGGGGAGGGGCCACAGGTGGGGGCGGGAATCGAGCCCTCCCACCTGTGGCCCCGAAGGTCATCCCCTCGTCCGGGCCTCGGCGGACGGGCCGAAGCGCGGCGGAGGCCGCGCACGAGCACAGCGCCCGCTCCGGGTCCGACCGTCGTGAGCGACGGGCCTCAGACCGCCAGGTCCCGCTCCGGAGCGGGCAGCGCCGACAGCAGGGGCACGACCGGCGCGGGGTCGCCGGACCAGTCCAGGGCCCGGATCTGGTCGAGGCTGCGCCGTCCGGTCACCGCGCGGGCCAGTTCGAAGGCGCTCGCGTCCAGGGTGAGGTCGGCCCGCGCACTCTGGCCGTCCCCCTCCCCCAGGTACCACGCGTGGCCGGTGTCGGTGGCGCGCACACGGACCGACGGACGGTCCGCCGACCACGCTCGGGCCAGTCCGCCCAGCACGAACCCGGCCAGGAGGTCGGCGTCGTCGCCGCGGGGCTCCAGGCCCAGGGCGCCACGGATGTCGTTCTCGTGGTGCCAGGTGTCCAGGGCCGGCAGCGTGTAACGCATCCGGGTGCCTGCGCTCATGAGTTCGAGCAGGGCGGGGGTGCCCCGCACCCACTCCTCGATGATGCGGTCGATGCCCACGCCGGCACGGTCGGCGACCTGGCGGGCGGTGACCTCGTCACTGGCGGGGGGCGTCACCAGCCCCTGCACCACCTCGACGCACAGCCCGGCCATGTGGGCGTAGGTCCCGCGCACGTCCCAGTCGGGACAGGCGGGGACGACGGTCGTGAGGGCGGCTTCGTCGAGATCGCCGGCGAGGGCGACCAAGCGTTGCTGAGCCTGCTGGTAGATGCGCGCGGGGTCCATGCGGACAGGGTAACTAACAGCGTTAGGACCACGCGAGGGGCCCGGGGTTCCCGGGCCCCTCGCGTGGAGTGGTCGGATCAGCGGCCCAGGCCGGACATGAGGTCGGCGAAGGGCGTGGGCTCCTCGTAGGGGTCGACAGCGTCGGAGGTGTGTTCGGTGGCGAGCACCGCCAACTGCCGGGCCGCGCGCCCGATGCGCTCCGACAGATCACGGCCGCCGCTGTCCCCCGCGCCCCAGTCCTCGGATGCGGCGTAGACGCCCGTGGGCACCACCACCGCGCGGGTGTAGGAGAACATCGGGCGCAGCGCGTGCTCCAACACCAGCGAGTGTCGCGGGCTTCCGCCGGTGGCGGCGGCCAACACGGGCGTGCCGTCCAGCGCGCCGGGCTCGATCACGTCGAAGAACGACTTGAACAGACCGCTGTAGGAGGCGTTGAAGACGGGGGTCACCGCGATGATCCCGTCGGCTTCGGCGACATCGGCCAGGATGCCCGGCAGTTCACCGGTGGGGACCCGGGTGGTCATGGCGTTCATGATGTCGTGGGCGACCTCGCGCAGTTCCACGACACGGACCTCGACCTGCTCGCCCCGCTCGGACAACGCCTCCCGTGCGGCGGCGGTCAGACGGTCGGCGAGCAGACGTGTCGAGGACGGGTTGCTCAACCCCGCCGTGACGGTCACCAGCTTCCGGGTCATCGGGTCTCCTCCGTCTTCGTGGATCCCCGCTCCTTCGCGGCCAGGAGCGAGGCGTGGACCGGTGCGTCGGGCACGTGCGGCGGCTTCTTCGCGGCGAACTCCTTCCTCAGGACGGGGACGACCTCCTCGCCCAGGATGTCCAACTGCTCCAG
>NZ_QOCZ01000104.1 GCF_018207095.1 Nocardiopsis sp. MG754419
GCCCCCGACAGGCCGCGTACCCCCACCAGCCCCCGGCCGCCCCACCATCGGGCGCCGTGGGGTCGTCAGCGCGCCGGTGGGCCCCTGACGGCCCGCCCGCGCCTGGTGGGCGCGGCGCCGGTTTCCGGCCCGCCATGTCGCGCACCGGGCCCGGACTGCCCGAGCACGGCGCGCGGGGCCCGTCCGCCCCGTGTGTGGATTCGTCATCCATGGGCGCCGCCTTTCGCGCGGCCGGGCCCGGGCATCGCTGACCTCGCATCGCGCAGCCCGGCCGGCCTCACCACCGGCGCAGTCATGGTCCTCAGACCAGAAGTAGAGCAAGGCCGACCTGATGACGGCTGGGTTGGCGGGGAGGGTTTCCGGCAGGCTGAGAGGCCTGCCGGGTGAGGGTGTGCGGGGGCGTTCACGCCCCCGCACACCCGGGCCGCTGCCCGCCCTACGTGATGGAAACCGCCTACTGGGGTAGAAAGCCGGGGCGGCCGCTGGACCACCCCACAGCCCGTCTGACCTGCCGTGAGTCCAGACTCAGGGGTGGTCCACCCAAGGCGGGACCCACGCCCGGCCCACCGGTCGGAGCAACGGCGGGACAACGGAGTGGACCTCCCATTGGCCCACTGGTTCACTGCCCGATCTGCGCCCATCAGTCTTCCTCCTCCGCCTTGCGCCACGGCTGGAGAAGGGCGATGTCGAGCAGACTCAGCGGCCGCGGATCGGTGGCCGAACGCCACACCTTGCGCCCGGCTCCCAACGACGCAATCCGGTGGTGGGTGCTCAGGTACACCCCCACCTGCTTCGAACAGTGCTGGGCCAGCTTCTTCGCCGCGTTGGCCTCGCGCTCTTCCGAATGCACCAGGAACAGCACCACCGAGGGCAGCCTGCTCGTCTCGGCCAGACGCGCGTACCCGTACATCTTCGTTTGAAGCTGACTCAGCGACTCCGAGCCGGTGTCGTACTCCACGAACGCCCACAGCTTCTTCCCGCTCTGGATCCACGACAGCAGCCCGTCGGCACGGGGAGAGTCGTCATAGTCGCGTTCACAGGTGCGCTCGCCCTGCCATTCGCCCACCTCGGCCCCCACCTGCCGAGCGCCCTGAAGAAACTCCACCCGTGTCTGGGCCAGCCCCAGGATGTGGTCCAACTTCGCGGAGAAGGCCACCGCCAGAGCCCGGTCGCCCCGGAAATTGAGCGCATCCGGCTCCTTGCCCTGGTCCAACGCGACCAAGACCGCACCGGTCGGGGACAGGATCCAGTGGTCGGGAGCGTTGCGGTCGTGGGCGTGGCGGCGAAAGCGGTTGACCACCCCGTACCGGTAAAGGCTCAGCATCCGGCTGCGGGCCCGCCGCGCACCCGCGTCGGGGAAGAAGATCTGGTGCAGGTGGTGGGTGGTCAGCACCCGGTGCTCCCACAACCCGTCGAGGATGCGCTTGTCCCGGTCGGTGATCCGAGGAAGCAGTCGCGCAAGGGTCTGTTCGTACTCGTTCACGGGCGCCCTCCCAAGTGACGGCTGGTTTTGCCCTTCACTGAGTAAGAAGCGCGCCCCCACCCCCGGATTCGACACCTCCCATGGGAATTACCTGAACCGAACACACCCGGGCCCGGAGCAGGAACCGGGCCCCGTGAACAGCTCGCAAGGCCCTCAAGGCCCTGCTCAGAAGTGGCTCACGCCTGACTCACCCCCGACGTGGGCCGACCTCACAACCCCCGCCACGCAAAGCAAACGGGGCGGTACCGATCACGGCACCGCCCCGAGGCGAGAGTGTGCGCTCAGGTGGCCAGGCTCAACCAAGTGCGCACCGCGGCGGCCAGGTCATCGAACTCCCCCGACGCTTGCACCACCGAGGAGTGCTCCTTGCTGGGGCGAGCCCGCTCCGTGTCGTGGAACAGGTACGGGCGCACCCCGCGCACCCCGTCGTCGTCCACACACCACCCCTGTTCCGAGGGGCGGCCGCCGGGGACGCGGCACTCGCACCGGCCCCGGCTCAGGCTCGGGTTCGCCCTCCCGGCTGGCGAGTTCGGCCACCGTCCTACTCCGCGTCACGGCAGAGGAGGCAGTCAGGGCCTTGGGGGTCGCGCGGCGTTCCAACACCGCCCGGCCTTGGTAGCTGGGGCGGTCGGTGTTGCGGTGCGGTGGGACTTCGAGCGGGCTGCACAGCACGGCGGCCAGGACCGCTCCGAACAGCCACCGCACGCGCTGTCCCCAGCCCCGCACGGGTTTGCGGTGCCTACCAGTAGGCTTCTCCACGGATCTCCTCCTGCTTTCTCAGGTGGGGATTTCAGCCCCGGCCCGGTGTTCGCCGCACCGCGTCGGGGCGCCTCCACTTCTGGGTGCTTCTTCGTTGCTCGGCATGGGCGGGTGTCTATGGCCCCGAGGCCACACACTTCCCGGGGCTGCGCTTCCCATCCATGCCGCACAGGGCATACGGCCCTGGATCCCCCGCTGGAAACGCCGTTCCCGCGAGGGGTGGTCGATGTTCGCTTGGGTGAGCGAGGTGCTTCAACCCGTGTCGGCCACAACCCGGTCGCGGGGTTTCAGGCGGCCATCCGGGTTCGCCCGGATCGGTCGAAAGCGGCCCGGACCGTCAACCCGCCGTCGGGCTCGCGGGTGAAGTCCCAGTACAGGGCCATCGCGTCCACCAGAGCCAGGCCGTACCCGCCCTCGGTGAGCAACCCATCAGCCCCGCTCTGTCCCAGCACCGAGCGGGCCTCGGGCACAGTCATCGCCTGCCCGGCGCGGGGTCCGTCGTCGGTCACGCGAAGCAGGAACAGTCGCCGTCGCCGCTCGATCTCGATGCGTACCCGGCCCCCGGGCAGCCCCGAAGCGGTGTGCTTCAACGCATTGGTGTGCAGTTCCGAGAGCGCGACCAGCAGCGGGTCCGCACAGGCAGGGGTGGTGCGGGCCACATGGGTGGCCCAGCTGCGGGCGGCCTTGAGGTGCCAGAGCTGGTGCCCGCACTCCAGGGACCCCTGTTCGGGGTCCGTACAGCGAATCCGCCGGGGCAGGTCGAGGGGCGGCCGGGTGGGAGTCATGGAATCCACCGGTTCCTTTCGTCGTCGCGCTGATGGCTGCGGGCCCGCGACAGCAAGGATGTGGCCTGGGGCAATGGCATGTGAAGGCTGCTCGGAGAGCTCACGAATCTTCCACGGGCGCTTGGAATTCTCTGGAATACCCCACAGGGTGTCGCCCACTGTGTTCCTATGGCTACATGCACACAGACGAACGGGATCTGAAGGCATTCGGTCGGGAGCTACGCAGGCTGCGCGTGGAAGCAGAACTGACCCAGCAGGCCCTGGCGCGAAGGATCAGCCAGCGGGGCACGACCATCAGCGATTCACACCTGTCCGACGTCGAGAACGGCCGAGCCATGGCGCGGCCCTGGTTGAGGAAGTTCCTGGACGAAGTCCTGGAGAGCGACGGTAGGTTGGACAAGCTCTGGGAGGAGCTCACGGGCTCCGGTCGCCAGGTGTGGCTGCACGAGGTCACCAAACGGACCCACGATGCCGACGCCCTGTTCGAGTACCAGCCTCTGGTGTTCCCGGTATATCTCCAGACGCAGGAGTACTCGTACGCGCTCATCCGATACGGGGCACCGTGGCTTTCCCAGGAGCAGGTCCTCGCCCTGGCCAAGGAGAGGACCGACCGGGCGAAGCGTATGGCAGAGGCCACGTCTCCGGTGATCTGGCTGATCATCGACCAAAGTGTGCTCTGGCGACGCTACGGCTCCCCGCAGGTACAAAAAGAGCAGTTGGCGTATGTAGCCCATCAGATCGAGCGTGAACGGGTCACCGTGCAGATGCTTCCGATCCGGGCACAACGGCACGCGGGGACGTCGGGGCCGAGGCGGATCATCACCACGGCGGACGAACCCGAGGTGGTGTACATGGAATCCGCTGAGGAGGGTCGCATCATCTCCGGCTCAGCGGACATCAACCGAAGCCGTATGGTGTTCACTGCTCTACAGGGAGCCGCCAGGGACCCGCAGGAAACTCTGCAGGCCATCTACGACGAGATGAAGGCGATTGACGATGAGTGACTGGCACAAGAGCAGCTACAGCGGTGGAACCAACGAGTGCGTCGAAGCCCGGGAGCACCAGGCCGGAGCCGATGTGCGAGACACCCAGAACAGAGAGCTGGGCCACCTGACTTTCACCCGCGCGGAGTGGAACGCCTTCGTCGAGACCACTCTCCACAGCCACCGGTAATCCTTACGCGACGACCTCGCCGCTCTCCAGATAGAGCGTGGTCCCCTCACGGCGTGCACGGTCCCCTTGAGCGATCCTTCGAGCGAGCCGGGGGATCGTTACCGTCCCAATCTCGGCCACCTCATGGAACCCGTATCCGGCCAACTCGTCCTGGTCGAGGACGATCCGGTCCAGCCAGTGCCGGTCGAGCACTCCCCCGTCGAAGACGAACAACTGTTTGTCACCCTCTGCCGGTGTGGGCGCCCAGTCCACGACCAGCAACCGCCCGATCGGCGGGGTGATCCCCAACTCTTCCTTCACCTCACGCGCCACGGCCTGGGTCGGGGTCTCTCCGCGCTCGATGTACCCGCCGGGGATCTCCAGATAATCCTTGTAGGTCGGAACCACCAACATCACCCGCCCCCGTTCATCGAAGAACAAGGCACCGGCAGCCACCCGGGGACGGGCGAAGGATTCCGTGGAATCAGAGACCATGCCCCGACACCAACCACCTCCCCCCAGCCCTACAGACGTCGCAACGAAAGCCGGGGGCAGCGATCAACCCTCCTCAGGCATCGAAGCGCAGATCCGCGATACCGGACAGATCGATGCCGTAGCGGGCATAGACCTTGGTCGTGTTCTCCCCCGTCAGAGACGACTCATCGAAACCAAGCAGCGCGGCCACCCGCACCACCTCAGCGCGGCTGTCCGCCTCGATCTCCAGATACGCGGGGATCCGCGGCCAGGAGTCGATCTCCACCTGGGCGCCATCCAGCGTGAAGCTGTGCCGCCGGTTCTCCTGGTAGGCCTTGGGCGTGTAACCGAGCTTGCCCAACAACGCGTTGGCGATCTCGAAGTCACCGACCTCCGTCTCGGTCTCCCGCGTCCCGCCGATAGCGTCGGAACCGATCTCCTTCACCGTGAGCGTGACCCGGCTCCCGGTGTCACGCAGACGCACCCACCGCGACGTGTCCCCGGGCTCGATGTCGTACACATAGCGCCGCTGCAGCACCTCACCCAGGTCGACGCCGCCCTTGTCGAGAATGAGCCCGGCCACCTTTTCGGAGTCGATGTCCACGACCTTGGCCTCGTACTCGATCACGCTCACGGAGCCTTCTCTCTTGTTCCTCTGAATCCATCTGCAGCACTGCATCAGCGAGAGAGTGAACCGGCCGTTGTTCGATGCTCGGTGAGGTCGTACAAGCGTGCCAAGGCGTCGGCCCGAACTTCCTCGAGCCCGGGTTTGGCGGTGCTCCGCACCACGCGCTGAATCTGGTGCGGCAATCGAAGACGTGTGGCAAGGGACAACGCCTCGCTGTACAAAGTGTGCGCACTGGTGAGGTCCCCGGCCTCGGACAGCGCGTCGGCGGAGGTGACGGCTTCGATAGCCGCCCATTGAGGCGCCGGTGCCTCTCCCGATCCTGGGCGAGCCCGGGCCAATTCCGCTGCCGCAGATGCGCGCCCGGTTCCCAGCAGCCCTCGCACACGCACTTCGCGCAGGGAGAAGGTGGTGAAGAGGATGCCGCTCGGCCCCGCAGCGTCCATGAGAAGGTCGGCAGTGGCTACGGCCTCGTCGTGCCTGGCTGCGTCCCCCTGCTCTCCGGCCGCACGTGCAAGAAGGACGAAGGTCTGGCCTCGCTCCCCCTCGTCATGCGAGAGCTCGGCTGCCTCAGCCAGACGCGTGATAGCGGCTCCCGATCGGCCCGCCTTCCTCAGCTCGTTGCCATGCATACGCAGCACGTGCCCGAGGAAGTCACCCTCGTCCAGATGCCGAGCGAGCCGCATGGCGCCGCCCGTCCATCGCGCGGCCAGGTACAACTGCTCCTCCGGCAGGACGTGCCCCAGCGACGTGCCGAGTGTTGCCCGCGCCCGTGCCAGTAGGGAGGCCGTCCCGTAGTCGACCCGTCCTTCACTCAGGCGTGCCTCCAGCCGGACCACCAACGGCCACAGTTCCTCGACCGCCTCTGCCGCGCGGCCCGCCTGCCGAGCGATCTCGGCGAGCCGTACCGTCGACTCCCCGAACTGCAGTGCGGCGAGGAAGTCCGCATCTTCGTCGTTGGTGATTCCCAGGGCGTGCGGCGGAACGCCCAGGACCCGGCTGATGTGCGACAACCCCTGCCGGTCATTGATGGTGCGCTGGCGTCGCTCCAGCAGGGAAACATAAGAGGGGTCGTATCCGAGAAGCTCACCCATCGCTACCTGGGAGAGTCCCGCGAACTTGCGGTAGCAACGCAGGATCACCGCGAGCTCCCGGGTCTCCAGGGCTCGACGTGCCTCGGGTAGCAGCCACAGCCAGCGGGCGGAGGGCGAAGCGGTCACGTGTCCGGCTGGGCGAACCAGGAGAGGACCGACCTCTTGTACCCCTCCGGCATCGTCAGACGAGGTGCCTCGTCTTTGGTGAACAGACCGGCTTCCTTGTGCTCGCTGGAGACCACGACCGGGGCGTCCGAGTCCACATGACAGCCGTAGGTGACGATGAAGACGTGCTTGTCGACCTGGGTGATGTGGTACATCCACGAATCGAGGATCTGCGCCACCGTGACCGGCCAGCCCGTCTCCTCCTCGATCTCCCGGGCCAAACACTCCTCCGGGGTCTCACCCAGTTCGATCTTTCCGCCGGGAAGCTCCCACTCGTCACGCTCGTTGCGCAACAGCAGTACCCGCCCGTCACGGATGACGACGCCTTTGACGGAGACAGGGAACGTGCGCGGTGTGTAGGGGGCGTCGGACACAGTGGCTCGCTTTCGACGGCGTAGGGGTTCGACGGTAGTGAAGCTAGCAGGCGCGCACCCGGTCACGGGCAGCTCGCGCCTTGACAGATTGTCACTGGCCTCATCGCCCGGTATTCGTGAAGCTGGGCGGTGTGTACAAGACGACACCTCCCCTGCCCATCGACACCGACGCTCGCTTCGAGCGGCACCGAGTCGACCCGCGCAGAACCGACCTCCACCCACATCTGGCGTCCGCCCTTCGTGAGCGGGGTCTGGCAACGTTCAGCGAGATGCCCAGCCGCCCCGCCTTCGCCGACTTGGTGCGTGATCTGGCCGTCCTCTACCCGCACCCGGACAGCGGCTCTGACGGCCTCACCCTGCTGCATGCGCGGGACGGGAGCCCCGGGGCCGGCCAGCTCGGATTCACCGACTCCGAGCTCCTCCCGCACACGGAGCGGTCGTGTCTACCGAGACCACCACACCTCCTCATGCTCATGTGCCTGACTCCAGCGCACCACGGAGGCGAGAGCATCCTCATCGACGGGCGGGCCATGGCCAAGGAGCTGTCCCTGTCCGCCCCGGAGACGTGGAGTGCGCTGTCCGCGCCCCGGAGCGCCTACTTCGGAGGCTCCTCCGGATACGTCGGCGCGGTCTTCGAACCTGCCGCACCAGAAACGTGGACCATCCGGCTAAGGCTTGACGAACTCATCCGCTTCGCTCCCCGCACGGTTCGCCACGTCGAAATCCTCCGAGAGGTCATGGACCGGCACACCATGGTCTTGCGCCTGGGCAAGGGCCAGGGATTCATCCTCGACAACACACGTTGGCTGCACGGCCGTCGTTCCTTCGCCGGCCCCCGAGTGATGCTGCGCGCTCTGGGCGAGCGGCATACCCGCCTCCCGCTGGAACGCGGGTTCCGCCTGCCCTGACCTCCTATTCCAGAACACGACGTGGAATGAGTGAACATGACCGAGATCGTGAAGCAGAGCGCTCGCGTCCTCCTCTTCGACAGCGAGCAGCGGCTGGTGCTCATCAGGCGTACCAAACCCGAACAGAAGCCCTACGTCGACACGAGCTACCCCGATGTCACTGAGGCGGACGCCGACCCCGACATCGACCTGGGCGACTTCGCGGTCCCGGACCATGGTCTGGGTGACGACGGGGCGGGCGTCACGGTGGTGGAGGGGCAGGTCTACGTCCATGCCGGCTACACGGCGATGGGCGGCGGCGACAAGGACCAGATGACACCGGGGGCGCTGTTGATGGTCGAGGAGCTGCTGGCTGCTACCCACTGAACATTCGGGGGTTCACGCACTCCCCTTCGCACGGTCGACCGACTCGGTCCAGGTTCATAGGCGTTGACCCGTTCGGGGGCGGGCGGCCAACCGGGCCCGGGGTGAGGGCGAAGACCAGGGGGTTGCGGTTCCCCTCGCACAGGGTGTGGACCTTGGTGCTCGACCCTCCCCTGGACTTTCCCAGGCCCTGGGCGGCTCGTGAGTCCTCAGGACTCTTCCCCTTTTCGCGCTCCGGCGTCGTGTTCGCGGGCGCGCACCACGTTCGAATCGATCTGGGCGTGCGGGTCGGTGTCCTCCTGGGTGTCGATGAGGTGTTGCTCGATGCGAGCCCAGGTGCCGTCGGCTTCACGACGCTGGAGCGGGTGCCGGGCGATGCTCCAGGGACCGTAGCGTTCGGGCAGGTCACGCCAGGGGATGCCGGTGCGGGTGCGGTGGATGATCGCGTTGAGGACCTGGCGGTGATCACGCCAGCGGCCACCGCGATGGGGGCATCGGGGGTGGTAGGGGGCGGATCAGGTCCCATACTTGGTCGGTGAGCTCGAATCCGCGGCTCATGTACCGGTTGTCCACCGACGCTCAGAGCCACAGATTCGGGAACCAAGATCCACGGAACACGCCCTCGGACTCGCCACCCTCTGAACGGGATCAGACCCGCGGCGCACGGCGCGCCGACGTTCCTCGGCGGGAGCCTCGAGGAGGCTCCCGCCGGAACCGGCGACCGCGCCCGCTCCCCCGGTTCAGGAGTCGTTCTCGGGCTTGAGGGTGCGGGCCCGACCCGCCTTCTTCGGCTTGTAACGCATGGCGCGGGGAGCGGGGGCCGCCTTCTCGTCACCGGTGCCGTCGGGGGCGTCCTGTCGTCCGGCGGCGGCCACGGCCCGGCTCGACCCGCCGGTACCGGCACGGGTGGCCACCGGCTGCTCAGTGCGGGATCGCCTCACGGTGCGCTCGGCTCCTTGGGCGGCGCCCTCGGCGGCGGCCGCCTCGGTGCGGGCCTGCTGGGCCCGGGCCCGCGCGGCCCGCTTGGACGCCTTGATCGCCGGCCCGGTCGTCTGCGCGGCCTCCCGGCCGCTATCCGCCCAGGTCGCGGCCTCGGCCTTCCGTGCGGCCGCTCTGGACCGCTCCGGTGGAGCCGTGGATCGGGCGCCGTCGGTGCTGGACTCGGCCTCGGCGGGCAGGGGGTCGTTCGCCGCGCCGGCGGCTCCGGCCGCGACGGCCCGTTGCTCGGACGAGGCAGGATCCGCCCCGTCTCCCTCCGCCGACGTCGCCTCGCCCCCGGAAGCGGTAACGGTAGCGGTAGCGGTTTCGGCGGCGTCCTCCTTCTCGGCGACTTCCTCACCCGGCCCTGTGAGCCCGGCGAAGGCCGTCTCAAGGTCGGACTCCCGCGGAACGGGTTCCGCTTCCGCGTCGGCCGGGGCGACCTCCGAGCCCTCTGTGCCCTTCGAGCCCTCGGTGCTGACCGTGCTCTCCGTGTCCTGCGAGCCTTCCGAACCCTCCGCGCTCTCCGCGTCCGGGCTGTCCTCCTGCCGCACGATGGGTCGCGCGACAGCGGACGGCGGCGTCTCGGCTTCGGTTGCACCGGCGGGGTCGGCGGGTGCGGCGGCGACCGCGGGTGCGGCGGCGGTGTCCCCGTCCGTGTCCCCTTCCCCCCAGAAGTCGGTCTCCCAGAGGTCCGCGTCCCAGAAGCCGCTGGAAGTCTCCTCGACGGCCCCGCTGGAGGCCTTCGCCCGGCGCGCCCGTAGCCCGAACCGGGGCCTTTTGGCCTCAAGCGGCTCCGCGTCCTCGGTGGCCCGCTCGTTCAGGTCGGGCTCAGCGGCGGACGCGTCGGAGATGACCGCCTCCTCGGTAGCCGCGGCCCCGAGGGTCCCCGCCGTCTCCGCGGCCCCGGGGGTCGCTTCGGTTTCGGCGGCCAGGTCGGCTCCAGCAGCCTCGGGCTTCCCAGCGGCCACGTCGATACCAGTGGCCTCGGGCGCTCCAGCGGTCCCAGCGGTCTCAACCGCTACAGCGGTCCCGGCAGTCTCAGCAGCCTCGGCGGTCACAGCGGACCCGGCGGTCACGGCCCCGGCTTCCACCGGCTCGGCCCCCACAGCGGTGCGCGGGGTGCCGTCGTAGGCGCGCAGCGCCTCGATGACCTGGTCGGCGGTCGCACCGGGCCAGGAGCAGTGGAAGACGGAGTTGAGGGGGTTACTGGTCTCGGTGATGAGGCCGTCCTGCTCGATGACACAGCTGCCGCCGAGCGGCCAACGGCCCAGGATCACGGCCGTGATCCCGCGGCGCTGACCGTGCAACAGCAGCCCGGCCAGCGCGGCCTCGTGCCGGGGGTCGGGCGTGGACACCAGCACCAGGGGTGCGGTGGGCTGGGCCCGGCTCTCCTCCGCTCCCAGGTGCAACTCGTGTTGGAGGACCGCCAGGGCCTCCTCCATCGTGCCGACCATCCGGACCGGTTCGGCGGGGCGCTCACGCAGCGTGTCGAGCCCGCGGTCGCCCATCAGCAGGACCGCGTCCGGTTCGGTGAGCAGCACGCGCACCGTCTCACTGTCCGGAGCGGTGAGCGCGTTGGCGATGAGGCGGCGGGCCGCGGGGCGCGCGCCCTTGCCCGTGATGCCCAGACCGGGAACGTTGTCGAGCTCCACGGTGACCTTCTCGTCGATGTCCTGCCCCGGAGTGGGGCGGGGCGGCGAGGCCGGCAGGGCGGGGCGCTCTCCCCTCGGCAGCAGCCGGGGCAGGCTCAGGGCCAGGCGCGGCATGTGGCCTCCGCGCTTGCCCAGGAAGTATCCGCCGACCAGGCCGACGAAGCCCACGGCACCGGAGACGGCGCCGTCGGGGATCTGCACCACCAGCACGCTGCCGCCGTCCTCGTCCGCGGAGGCCACGGCGGTCCGCATCTCCTCTTCGGAATCGGCCGTCGCCGCGTCGGAGTCCTCGCTCTGCGCCGACACCTCCTCCGCCTGGACGGGGGCGGGCGGCTGCGGGACCACGGTGTAGGCGACCTCGGCCCTGCGCTGGGCGGCGGCCCCGCCGTCCCGGGGCTGTTCGGATCCGGCTCCCTCGACCGTCATCTCCGGCGCGCCCTCGCCCAGGACCTCGCCGAGGTGGTCGGCGACCGCCTCGGCCCGCTGCTCGGAGAGCTCCTGGTTGAGGTCGGCGGGTCCGCTGGCGTCGGCGTGGCCGGTGATGCGCACGGGCGTCCCGGAGTCACCGTAGGAGTCGATCATGTCCGCGACCGGCGCGAGGTCGTCGCGCATCTGGTCGGTCAGTTCGGCCGAGCCCACACCGAAGCCCGAGACGGTGCGCACCCTCTCCACGGGCTGCGGGGCCTGCTCCTCCTCCGGCGCGGGGTCCGTTTCGCCCCCCTGCTGGTCCTGCGTGCCGCCCTCGTCCTGCGAGATGACGGTGTCGGCGAAGGCGACGGCCGGGGAGACGGCCACGGTGCCGACGGCGGCGGCCGCCATGACCTGGAGCGGTCCCAGGGGGCGCAGCCTCGCGTGGATGCCGCGCAGGCGGGCGAGGGCCTCCACGGCCAGGCCCGCCGCGTACAGGCCCCAGAGGGCCCACAGGACGGTGATCAACAGGGCCGTGGGCACGCCCGGCGGAAGCCGCCAGCCGCGCAGGTAGGCGGAGGCCAACGACCAGGAGTCGGGCAGCTGCGGCCACGACAGGTGCCACAGGAGCAGGTAGGGGATACCGGTCAGGATCGCCGCGGCGAGCAGGATGGCGCTCAGCCGTCGGATCTGGGACATATCCGCCTCGCAGGAGCTAGGGAGTCTGCTGGGTGTGGGGGCTTGCCGTGGCCGTGGCGTCGACGGTGGTCGATCCCATCGGCACGAGGGTGAAGGAGTAGGGAACTGTACACGTCACTGTCACGGAGCCGTCGCTGACCGAGACCGTTCCGGTGGCCCCGGCCGCGTTGAGGAAGGAATGGGCGGCCGCGGACGCCGCGGCGGCGTCCAGGCGCACCTCGTCACTCCCCTCCCGGTAAGCGGACCAGTCGAGCTGCTGGACGCCCGCCCTGGCGGCCTCCTGGGCCAGGACGGCCGCCTGGTTGCGTGCGCTCAGCAGCCCGCCGCCGTCGGTGACCAGCCCCAGGCACAGCAGCAGGGCCGCCGCCACGACGGCGACGAACGCCGTGACCTGTCCGTCGTCGCGTTTCACGGCTGCCCCCTGAACGTGTCCACGACCACCGTGGCGCTGCCACTGGCGGTGTAGGAGCCCGGCACCCCGAGCCCGGTGAGCCCGTCCAGTCCGACCCGGCACTCGACGCGGGCGGTGACCGCTCCGCCCGGGACGAGTCCGCCGTGCTCCAGGACGACCGTGTGGTCACCGCAGACCAGGCCGTTCTCGGCCAGGGAACTCGCGGCGGTGGCCGCGGCGGCTGCCTCGGCGGCGCCCGCCGTGCGCTCCATGGAGGCCGCTCGGGCCGCGGAGTGGGCCACGCCGTCGGCGGTGGAACCGGCGTCGACCACCCGCCCGGCGAGCACCATGAGCAGGGCCAGGGCCAGAAGGACCGGGGTGAGGAGCACGAGCTCCACCGAGGCCGACCCGCGGTCGGCGCGTTCAGGGCTCACGGGGCGGCCTCCGTGGGGACGAAGCGCTCCACGGGCGCGGTGACCTCGTGGCCCACCGGCCAGGTGAAGCCGGGAAGGATGGTGGGCACCTCGGCGTCGACCACCACGCGGACCTCCTCCGCGCCCCGGTCGACCGACACGTTGAGGCCGGAGAGGAAGGAGCTGCCGCCGCCCTCGGCCACCGACGCACCGCCCCCGACCGTGCGGGACTGCTCGGCGGTCCTGCGGGCGAGGTCCGCGGCCACGTGGTCGCCGTGCATCCATAGGGCCGTCTGGATCACCAACAGGACCAGGAGCAGCATGACGGGCGCGGCGACGGCCATCTCCGCGCTGCCGCGATCGTCCCGGGGAGGCCGCACCCTCCCTACCCCGTGATTCCGGCGAGGTTCTCCTGCACGACGCTGTGGATGGCACCCGCCACCGCACCGGCGGCGAGCACCAGGACCGCGACGACGATCACCGTCTCGGTGGAGTACCCGTCGTCCCGACGGCTGAACAACAGTGAGCTGAGATAGGAAGTGAGGCGCTGCAAGACGGATCTCCAAAGGGTGTCTGGGGCTCATGCGGCGAACAGGATGTGGCTCATCGCGGGGTATCCCAGCAGGACCAGGAAACCGGCGAAGAGCAGGACGACCGGCAGGCTCATGCGCTCAGTGGCGGACTGGGCCTCGGCGTCCATCTCGGACAGGAACTGTGTACGCAGCGTCTTGGCCTTGGAGGCCACCGAACTGCGGATTCGGGCGCCGTCGGCGCCGGCGAGTTGCAGGCTGGCCGACAGTTCGGCGAACTCGGGGGTGTCGTAGCGCTCGCCGAGATCGCGCAGCGCCATCCACGGGGGCCGGCGGGTCAGCACCGCCTCGCGCAGGCTCTCACGGATGCGGGCCATGGCCCACCCGTTGCCGGCTCCGGCGGCGTCGGCCAGGGCTCCGTTGACGCCCGCTCCCCCGGCCAGCGAGACCACGACCAGGTCCGCGAAGCCCGCCAGGGCGTGGCGCATGCTCTCACGGCGTTTGGCGGCCTCGTCGCGCAGGGACAGGTCGGGGGCGAACCAGGCGAGCAGGAGGAACGCGACCCACACGATCCACGGCACAGCGCCGGAGGGCAGGGAGCCGACCAGGGCGAGCAGGACGCCCAACAACGGTGGGAACGCCACGCCCAGCACCAGCCCGGTGAACTTCTCGGCAAGGTAGGAGTGGGGCTCGCGATCGCACACCCGCAGCAGCTTCCGGGTGCGCGGGCCCGGGATGCCCAGGCCGTCGATGATCGGGACTCCCAGCTTGCCCAGGCGGGTCAGGACCCCGGTCTCGGGGTCGGCTGCCACGGTCGGGCGGGGCGGTTGCGGCGCGGCCAGGCGCTCGGTGAGCGTGGGCCGGGCCCAGCGGGCGGCGAGAAGGGCCCACAGCGCGAGCGCCAAGGCCGCGCCGGTGAACGCGGCGGTCAGGACGGGGCTCATCGGACGGCCTCCCCAGTGCGGGCCGGGGTCGGCGCGAGCACGCGCGGCCCCAGCGAGAAACGCGACATCCTGGACAGCCAGACGAGCGCGGCGGCCCACAGACCGCCGATGCACGCGAGCACGACCTGGCCGAGGAAGCCGTCGAAGGGCTCCAGGTAGTCGGAGTTGAACACCATGAGGAAGGCGGCCATACCCAGGGTCGTGCCGATGATGATGCGGGTGGAGGTGCGCAACCGCGCGCGGCTGGCGGCCACGCGTACGAGCATCGCGGCCTGATCGCGGGCGGCCTCCGCCAGACTGCCCAACAGCACGCCCAGGTCGGTGGCATGCCGGGTGGCCGCGGTGGTCAGCGCCGAGGCGACCAGGTCCGCGGTGGGGTTGTCCACCTCCTCGGCGAAGGCGTGCAGGGCCTCCTGCACGGGCCGGCCCGCGCGCAGCCGCTCCGCGAGGCGGTCGACCTGCGGGCGCACGGGCTCGGGGGCGATGGGGACGGTGGCGGCCACGGCCTGGTGCAGGCCCGAGGCTCCGGCCATGAGGTCGCGCAGCATCTCGGTCCACGCGGCGATGGCTTCCACCCCGGCCACCTGTTCCTGGTGGCGGCGGTCGGGGCCCAGGACGACCGGCCCCCACCAGACACCAGCGACGACGAGCACCGCGGCGACCGGCCAGCCGGTGAGGAACCAGACCACGAGACCGCCCAAGACCGCCCCGAACAGCCGGATCGGCCGTTGGCGGCCCAGCAGGACACTGCGCCAGCCGGGTCCGCGGGGGACGGCGGGCGCCCCGGCGGCGCGGAGCGCGTTCAGGGAGGCCAGGGCCAGCCAGAACCCGGCGCCGACCATGGCGCCGGAAGCGGCGAGGAGGAGCACGGGGACCGTCAACGCAGCCACCCCGCGTTTTCGGAGTGCAGCGTGGCGAAGTCGAACCCGCCCTCGGCGAGGGCGTCCATCGTGACGGGGCTGGGCGTGGCGGCGGGCAGCGGCCCGTTGCGGTCGCGCCGGTAGATCTCGTTGGAGACCACGTTCTGGCCCTCGGCGCCCACGACCTCGCGCACGCTCGTGACCATGCGCCCGCCGGTGGGAAGCGCGGACACGTGCACGACCAGGTGCACGGCGGCGGCCACCAGGGAGGCCGTGGCCTCCAGCGGCAGGCGCTCGGCCGACTGGGCGGCGTAGGCGCCGAGCTTGGTGAAGGCGCCGGAGGAGTTCGCGGCGTGCAGGGTGGTGAGGCTGCCGTCGTTGCCCTGGCTCATGGCGTTGAGCAGGGGGACGGTCTCGTGTCCGCGCGTCTCGCCCACGATGACCCGGTCGGGTGACATGCGCAGGGCAGTGCGGACCAGGTCGGCGATGGTGATCTCGCCGACGCCCTCCACGTTGGCGGGGCGGGCCTGGAGGGCGACGCAGTCGGGGTGGGCCGCGCGGTCGCGGTCCAGGCCCAGTTCGAAGACGTCTTCGATGGTGACGATCCGCTCCTCGGCGGGGACCTCGGCGGCCAGGGCCCGCAGGAGCGTGGTCTTGCCCGCGCCGGTGCCGCCGGTCACGACCATGTTGCGCCGGGAGCGCACCCCCGCGCGCAGGAGCGGCAGGAGGACGTCGTCCACGGTGCCCAGGTCGCGAAGCGTCTCAAGGGTGGTGCTGCTGTAGCGGTGGCGGCGGATGGAGACCGACGGCTGACGGGAGACCTCCATGACGGCGTTGAGCCGCTCTCCGCCGGGCAGCTGCATGTCGAGGATGGGCGCGCCCGGGTCGAAGCGGCGCTCGCCGGAGGGCGATTCCGAGGCCAGACGGCGGACCAGGGCGACGATCTCGTCGGGGTCGTCGAAGACGGAGTCGTGGCGCTCACGGGTGCCGTCGGAGCGGCGCACCCAAACGTGCACCCCGTTGATGTTGATGTTCTCGATCCCGGGGTCGTCCAGGAAGGGTTGCAGGGGCCCCAGACCGCAGACCCGGGCCAGGGCGCCCGCCGACACGGAGGCCTCCGTGTCGGCGTCGAGCACCTGCCGCCCCTCGGACAGGGCGCGGCCCGCGTCCTCGTCGAGGATCTGGGCGATGACGCGCTCGGCGCGGGCCCGGTACTCCTCCGGGGAGTCCTCGGGGCCGCCGCGGGTCTCCTCGCTCAGACGGCGGTTGGCCTCGGCGACCGTGCGCTCGACCCGGTCGCCGACGGCGCGGATCCGGTCGGTGTCCAAGAAGTAGCCGTCGATGACTTCGTACTCGTCGTGGCCGCTGCTCACGCGGGCACCTCCGTCGTACGGTGCTCGGACGGTGCGGGTGCGGCCGCGAGGTCGGCCGCCAGGCGCGCCGCGGCGCGCAGCAGGGGCCTGCGGTGGGGGCGCCGCGGGTCGGCTTCCCCGCGCAGGAACGCCGCGGAGCGCGGGTCGGAGGGGAGTCTGCCCCACACGGTCGGGCCCAGCGCGTCCGTGATCTCGCGAACGCCGCCGCTGCCGCCGACGACCACGGTGCGCAATCCCGGAAGGCTCCGAGACAGCGCCTCGACGGACTCCTTGGCGCGGCGCAGCTGGGCCAGGTCGTCGGCGACGAGCAGCACCGCCTGGTCGGCCCACGCGGCCAGCGCGGAGGCGGGCCCCTCGGGGGTGAGCCGTCCCAGGTCCAGGACGACCGCGGCCCCTCCGCCGGGCGCGAGGACGCCGGGGTTGCGGGCCAGCAGGCGGATCGCGCCCTCCGTCCGGTCCGCGGTGACCGCCGCGGGGCAGACCGCCAGGCCGCCCGGCAGGATCTGGGTGTGGACGACCAGGTCGGCGGTGGCACCTCCGTGCCGGGAGGCCGCGGCCAACCCGGTCAGGCCGGGCGCGGACGGCAGGCGCCGCCAGACGGCGATGTCCCCGCCCGAGGCGTCGGCTTCCACCAGGACGGCTCCGGCCTCACCGGGCCAGGCCGCGGACAGTGCCATGGCCGTGCAGGAGACGCCGGGTGCTCCGCCCAGCGAGAACAGTGCCACGGTCCGGGGCATCAGGACCCTCCCCTGGGGTTGACCTGGACCAGGCTGATCCGCTCGGCGGAGGCCGCGGAGGCGATATCGGCGGCGTCGTTCGAGGCCACCACGAGTTCGAGGGTGACGGAGCCGTCCTCGGCCGTGGAGGGGGTGACGTTGCGGACCAGGGCCCGGTAGACCTGCGCGCCGGAGTCCGAGCCGTCGGAGGGGTCGACCACCACCGAGGCCGCCGTGCCCGACACCATGGACGAGGGGAAGCGGCCGGCCCGCAGGGCCACGCCGACCACGGCGCGGTCCTGCTCGGGGAACTCCGCGTCCGCGCCCAAGGCGACCTCGGGCAGGACGCCTCCCTGGGTGACCGGCAGGGTCAGCGTCTGGCCCACCGCCTCGTCGAGGCGTTCGGCGGCGACGTAGGAGACCCCGTCGGCCACGGCGATGCGCGCGACCCGAAGGTCCTGCGCGGTCACCACGTGACCGGCGGAGAGATCGGAGTCGGCGACCAGGACACCCTGCCGTTCGTCCATCTGTTCCATGGCCAGGATCCCGCCGAGGCCCCCCACGGTCATCATGCCCACGGCCAGCACCAGCCAGCGCCAGCGGCGGGGCCCGCTACCGAGGAGCCGCACCGGCGGGGTCTCCTCCTGCCGCGAGGAGGCCGAGGCCGCCGATGCCGTTTTCGTGTCCACCACGTGTGTCGTCTCTTTCGCTGTGAGCGGGTGCCTAGTCGGTGACCAGGCCGTGTGATTCGGCCACCGGGAGCTGGATCTCGGAGGTGGTCGTGAGCCGGTTCAGAGCGCCCGAGCCGCCGCCGGTGGCCTCCCAGTCCACGTCCCAGCCGACCTGGACGCCGACGGTGTAGACACCGCCCTCCTGGGTGTCGGAGGGGAGCGTGTAGACGTGGCCGCAGTCGGGCGAGGCGGCGTCCGCGGCGTGCGTGTCCGCGTCGAAGGGCGTGCCCGCCCCGTCGCACCGCACCGTCGTGCCGTCGCCGAGGGTCCAGACGGTGGAGACGGGCGAGGCGGTGAGCGTGAAGGACCAGTCGGCGACCTCGGCGGAGGTTCCGGTGGGCTCCCACTGCTCGGAGTCCAGCCACAGCCATACCGGGGTGTTGACCAGGACAAGGGAGTCCTCGCCCGGGGAGGTCGAGATCTCCGGCGGCGGCAGCTGGAAGGAGCCCATGGCCCTCCGGACACTGCTCACCGGGTCGGAGCCGTCCTCCTCCTCGTCGTAGTCGATCTCGTCCCAGTCGATGGAGTCCCAGTCCACCAGCGACCAGTCGATGGAGTCCCAGTCCATGGCGTCCCAGTCGGTGCCGTCCGGGTCGCCCGCGCCCGCCCCGGCCTCTCCGGCGCCTTCGGTGCCTCCGGCTCCGTCCGAGCCGCCGCCGGGCCGGCCCTGCTGGCTCTGCATCCAGGTCAGCATGATCGAGCAGCCCTGCCCGCCGGAGCTGCCGCACTCGACCTGGCTGAGGAAGGAGGAGTCGTCGGCCTGCGGAGGGGCGTCGGCGTGCGCCGGCGCGGCGACGCCCGCGGCCAGCAGGGTGAGTGTCGCGGCCGTGGCGGCGGGGCGAACGAGTCTCAGCATGATGCCTCTTCCCAGATCCTGAGGTCGGACACGCGCCAGGCGAGCCCGTCGTGAATGAGTGTGGCCTCGACCAGGCGGGGGCCCTGTCCGAAGGAGCCGCCCATGCCGAGGTTCCAGGAGGAGTCGTCCAGGCAGTCGTCGACCGAGGCGGCGGCGGGCCCCTCGACCTCGGCCACGGGGTCGAGTTCGGGTTCGCCGGTGACCTGTGCGCCGGTCGCGCGGGCGCCCTCGAGCGCGGAGCTCATGAGCGCGTGGGCCCCACCCACGGCGTAGTCCCCGAGTTCGGGGGGAACCTCGCCCCCCTCGTGCGAGGCGGTCACCACCGTGTCCCACATGCCCGTGTAGGCGGCGAGCACGGCGGCCTCCTCCTGGCCGCCGGCGGACTCGGTGGGTTCCGGCGCGGGGGGCTGCGGGACCTCCTCGTCGGCCGAGGCGCATCCAGCCGCGAGGACGAGCACGGCACAGCAGGCCGCGACGGCCGCGCGGTGGCGGGTGGAGGTCCGCCTTACGGCTTTCGTCATCGGAGTGTTTCGCGCAGGCGCGAGACGGAGGGGTGGAACATGGCGGAGACGGCCCGGGTCAACGGGGCCTTTCCTTTCCGAGGAGGGGCGGTACGGCCTTCCCTGTCCGGGGG
>NZ_QOCZ01000105.1 GCF_018207095.1 Nocardiopsis sp. MG754419
GCCTGGGACCGCGCCGACCACCCCGTGAGGCTCGTCCCTGGCGCGATGGCGTGCCCTCCCACCCTCTAGACTGACCGGGTGCGCGCCCTCTTCATCATGAACCCCAAAGCGACCACGACCACCGATCGCACCGGCGAGGTGATCCTGGATGCGCTGCGTTCGGAGCTGGACGTCACTGTCATCGAGACCGCCTATCGCGACCACGCCCGGGAACTGGCGCGCGACGCCGCCGAAGACGGCTACGAGCTGGTGTTGAGCCTGGGGGGCGACGGCACCGTCAACGAGGTCGTCAACGGGCTCCTGGCCACGCCTGAGAGCAAGAACCGCCCCAGCTACGCGGTCATCCCCGGGGGCAGCGCCAACGTGTTCATCCGGGCGCTGGGCGTGTCCGGCGACCCGGTCGAGGCGACCGGGCAGATCCTCGCGGCGATCCGCGCCGGCCGCGAACGCGAGGTCAACCTCGGGCGGATCACCAGCGACCAGGACGACCGCTACTTCACTTTCTGTGCCGGGTTCGGGTGGGACGCCGACGTCGTGCAGCACGTCGAGCACGAGCGCGAGAACGGCCGGAAGGCCACACCGGCGCTGTACGCGGAGGTCGCGGTAAAGCTGTTCTTCGGCGGGGATATCCGCGACCCGTCACTTACCGTGTCGACGGGCGGAAGGTCCCTGGAGGAGGTCTATTTCGCTCTGGTCACCAACACGACGCCGTGGACGTACGCGGGCGCGCTCCCCCTTCAGCCGACCCCGTCCTCCCGTTTCGAGCTGGGCCTGGACGCTTTCGCGCTGACCCGCTCCTCGTACTGGTTGACCGGGTGGGTACTTTCGCAAATGTTCCTACCAAAAGGACTTCCCACGCGCGGCGACGGCTACGTGACCTGGCACGACCAGGGTTCGTTGCAGATCACCTCGGCGCACCCGCGCGCGTTCCAAATCGACGGTGAATACCTGGGCGAGCGCGAACAGGTCAACTTCCACTCGGTACCGAAGGCATTACGAATCTTCTGTTAATTCCGCAGAAAAGCGCTATTCGTGACGACTGTGACGCACCCGACACACCGAACAGGACCTTCGGCCTCGGGACCTCTTGCGTGCCTGTCGTGATCCTGGCACGCTCAAGATATCGCCGCGCGTTACGGGCGAGTTAATTTGGGCGCTTCCCACATGGCCGTGGAGTGAAAGCTCGACCCCCTCGGCCCGGATACCCCTTCCGGTGGAACCTCCCGCCGGGCGCCCTTGCACAGAGATCGTGAAAAGCTTCACAACCTGTGAGGAGTGGACCGCATGGACTGGCGCCATGACGCAGCCTGCCGTGACGAAGACCCCGAGCTCTTCTTCCCCATCGGCAACCACGGGCCCGCCCTGATGCAGATCGAGGAGGCCAAGGCCGTCTGCCAGAGCTGTCCGGTCAGCTCCGCGTGTCTCAAGTGGGCGCTGGAGAGCGGCCAGGACGGTGGCGTCTGGGGCGGCACCTCCGAGGAGGAGCGCCGTCGGATGAAGCGTCGCGGCTCCGCTCTGCGACCCATGGTCCGCAGCCACTGATCTCCGGCGCCCTCCGGCCGGGTGCCTTCCTCCCGAACGGTGCCGGGCGCCGATCGACGACGCCGAACGATCCCCGCGGGCGCGGCGGGGAACGGCGCTCCTCGTGCGGACCGTACCCGGACCGCCCCGGGGTCCCGCGCCCCTCCCCCGCCCCGCGCGTCCCGGAAGCCCTGGGGCCGCCGGGACACCGACCTACGGAAGAGCGCCCTCGGGGTGCTCCAGCGGCAGGTTGATCGCGACCTCCGTACCGCCGCTCTCCTTCGGTGCGATCGCCAGGGTCCCGCCGAGCTCGCCCACGATGAGGGTCCGCACGATCTGCAGACCCAGACTCGTGGCCCCCTCCAGGTCGAAGTCCTCCGGCAGACCGCCGCCGTCGTCCGAGACGGCCAGTTCGAGGCTGCCGGCGCCCGGCGACCCCGAGCCGGCGTCCAGACGCCGCACCCGCACCTCGATCTTGCCCGGCCCCTGGCCCAATCCGTGTTCCACGGCGTTCTGCACCAGTTCCGCCAACACCATCGACAGCGGGGTCGCCACCAGGGCGTTCAGCAGACCGAACCCACCGATCCGGCGCGGGACCACGATGTTGCCGGTGGAGGACACCTCCGCCGCCATCTGCATGACCCGGTCCGCGATGTCGTCGAAGTCCACGACCTCGTCCGGTGTGTGCGAGAGCATCTCGTGCACGATCGCGATCGAGCCCACCCGGCCCACCGCCTCGTCCAGCGCCGCCCTGGCCTCGGGCACGTCCAGGCGTCGGGCCTGGAGCCGCAGCAGCGCGGCCACGGTCTGCAGATTGTTCTTCACCCGGTGGTGGATCTCCCGGATGGTGGCGTCCTTGGTCATGAGCTCACGCTCGCGCCTGCGCAGCTCGGTGACGTCCCGGACCATCACCAAGGCGCCGATGCGCACCCCGTCGATGATGAGCGGTATGGCACGCAGTTGAACGGTGACCCCGCGCGCCTCCACCTCGGCCTCCTGCGGGGCCCGGCCGCTCGCGGTGTAGGTGAGGTTCTCGTCCAAGGCCTCGCCCTGGGCCGCCAGTTCCAGGGTCGTGCGGTCCAGGCGGGCGCCGACCAGGTCGGCGGTGAGCCCCAGACGCCGGTAGGCCGACAACGCGTTGGGGCTGGCGTAGACCACCTCCCCGTTCTGGTCCAGACGGAGCAGACCGTCGCCGACCCGGGGCGAGCGCACCATGAGGGGCCCCTGGTCACTGAACGGGAAGACGCCCTCGGCGATCATCTGCGCCAGGTCACCGGCGCTCTGCAGGTAGGTGAGTTCCAGACGGCTGGGGGTGCGCGCCGAGCTGAGGTTGGTGCTGCGCTGGATGACGGCGATGAGGTTGCCCTGGCGGCGGACCGGAATGGTCTCCTCGCGCACCGGCACCCCGCCGGACCAGTCGGGATCGCCGTCGCGGCAGATCCGTCCCTCGCTCCAGGCCCGGTCGATCAGGGCGCGACGGCCCACCACCCGCGGCCCGGTGCGGGAGGTGACATCGGTCATGTCGTCCCGGAGCACGGTCTCGACCAGGTCGTCCTGGAAGGCGGTCGGGCCGGTCGTGGGACGCATCTGGGCGACGGCGATCCACCCGTCGTCATCGCGAAGACGTACCCAGAGCACGAGGTCCGCGAAGGAGAGGTCGGCCAGAAGTTGCCAGTCGGAGACCAGTGAGTGGATCCACTCCAGGTCCGCCTGCTTGAGTGACGTGTGACGGCGAATGAGGTCGCTGAGGTGAGGCACTCACAAATCATCCCATGAAGCGGTGCATACTCAAGGGATACGCACTCGACCAGTGGTCCACACCAATCGGCGGCCGAAGGGACGGCGGCCGATCATCACGGGGCGCAGTGTGAGACGAGCGCGGGACGCGGTGGAGGAGACCGATGACGGGTCAGCACACACTGGACGGCAACCCCCGGGTGCCCAAGTACTACCAGGTCAAGAAGCAGCTACTGGAGCTGATCGACGCCATGCCCGCGGGCAACCCGGTCCCGCCGGAGCGTGCGCTGGCGACCCAGTTCGGCACGTCGCGCACCACCGTGCGGCAGGCTCTGACCGAGATGGTGGTCGAGGGCCGTCTGCTGCGCATCCAGGGCAAGGGCACGTTCGTCGCCAAGCCCAAGGTCGCCCAGATCCTCCAGCTGACCAGTTACACCCAGGAGATGCGCGCCCACGGCCTGCACCCCGCCACCCGCATCCTGGACGTCAGCTACATCAACGCCGACGACCAGCTCGCCGAACTGCTCTCGATCCGCTCCGGTGGTCGTGTGCTGCGGATCGAACGCCTCCGGTTGGCCAACGGCGAGCCGATGGCCGTGGAGACCGCCCATCTGGCCGCGCGACGCTTTCCCGGACTCCGACGCCAGCTCGACCGCTACGCTTCGCTCTACGAGGCTCTGGCGAGCGCCTACGACGTGTCCCTCGCCGAGGCGGAGGCCTCGATCGAGACGGTGCTGGCGACCCCCAACGAGGCGCGTCTGCTCGGGGTGGACGTCGGTCTGCCCTTGGTCCTGCACTGCCAGCACAGTTTCGACGGCGACGGCCACCCGGTGGAGTGGGTGCGGTCGCTCTACCGCGGTGACCGGTACAAGTTCGTCACGCGTCTGCGCCCGCCGACGGACTGAGCCCTCCCCGCACGGTCCGAGGGCGACCGTTCCGCCTCGGGCCGTCCGGGTCGGTCACCGGCGCAGCGCAGGCACCGCACCCCGACGCACCGGTGGCGGCGTGAGGAAGGCGGCCCGGCCACGGTCCCCGGCTGCGGGCCGCGACGCTCCGGTCGGTGACGCCCTCGACGTCGGTGGGGAAACGGGGTCGGCCACGGCCGCGGCGCGCGGCGGGCCGAGGCCACCCCTCAGGCGCGGTCGAGCACGCGGTCCAGGGCGTCCACCACACGCGGGTCGTACTCGCTGTCGGTGTCCATGCGCAGCCGCTCGATGACCGCCGTGCGGCGTTCGACCTCGCGAGTGTCGCCGACCAGGTCGTCGAAGGCGTTGGCGACCTTGATGATGCGGCTGCCCAGCGGGGGCACCCCCTCGTCGCCGTCGCCGCGCAGCGGCTCGCACTGGCGGCGGACCAGCTCGGCGACGTTGTCGAGCACCCCGGTCTCCCGGATGATCGCCGACCCCAGTTCCGCGATCCGCCGCTGTTCGCGCGGCGAGGACAGCACGGTGGCCCCGCCCGCGATGGGCTCCCGCAGGGACAGCTGGCCGATGTCGTGCATCAGCGCCGCGTACTCCAGCTCCAGCAGCTCGCGCTCGGCCAGCCCGAGTTCGCAGGCGATGCCGTGGGCGAGCCTGCTCACCCGACGGGAGTGGCCGTTCTCGACGTAGCCGCCCACCTCGGTGACACGGGACAGCGCGCGCACGGTCTCCAGATAGGTGCGGCGCACCTCGGCGTGCCGGCGGAAGGCCACCTGGGAGACCAGCAACGGAGCGCTGAACACCAGGAGGCCGACCGGCCCGGTGACGGTGCAGGCCAGCGCGATGAGCACACCGCTGGAGGCGATCGCGCCGCCGGTCGCGACCTGGGCGCGGGCCTCGTCCCGGGTGGCCACCCACAGACGCGTGCGCAGGCGTTCGGCCCGCAGCAGCGCGGAGAGACCCACGTCCACCAGCCAGGCCGTCACGACCAGTCCCGCCATGATGAGCGCCACCAGGATCGACGAGTCGGTCAGGGACAGGTGTTCGGCCAGGGGACGGAAGGTGGCGGCGAGCAACAGGGCGGTGAGCACCCGGCGGGCCACCTCCTCGACCCTGGGACTGCGCCCCACCGCCACGTGCGGTAGTTCGCCCAGCGCCACACCCAGGGCGACGACCGCGACGACCTGGGCGACACCGTGGTGGACCGGCTCTCCACCGAGGCTGATGAGGAACGCGTAGGAGATCGCCCCGGACAGGGCGATCGGCGCGGACTCACGATGCCCGGGCAGGGTGATCCTGGCCAGCTCACCGCCGGCGATGACCAGGCAGAAGGCCAGGGCGACATGGGGGTCGACGACCCCGTTGACCGCGGTGCCGACCAGGGCGACCAGCGCGGCGACGCCCGTTCCGGCCACCAGCAGGGCCCGCAGGGGGCGCGCGGTGTTCCAGAAGGGTTCGCCCCGGCTCTGGAGTTCGAGGGCGCCGCCCTCGGGCCCGCCACCCTGCGGTCCGGCGGGCACGGGTCCGTCCGACTGCTGTTGCGTCATCACCTGTCCTGACCACCCGTCACGACCCCGGCCGAGGTGGACTCGGCGACGGTGGCCGTGCCGGCACCGTTCTTCGACGGGGACGGAGCGGGCACACCGGTCGCGGGGGCGTCGCCGTCCTCGGTGGCACCGTAGCGGCCGCCCGGAGGTTCGGTGATGTCCGGGGTCTGCCAACCCTCACGGCTCACGGCGCGGACCAGGGCCTCGACCATCCGGGGGTCGAACTGCGTGCCCGCGCACCGACGGAGCTCGGCGATGGCGTCCTCGACCGACCACGCGTTCCGGTAGGACCGGGTCGAGGTCAGGCAGTCGAAGACGTCCGCCACGCTGATGATGCGGGCGGACTCGGGGATCTCCATCCCGACCAGGCCCATCGGGTACCCGCGCCCGTCGAGGCGTTCGTGGTGGTGGCGGATCCCGGCGAGGGCCTCGTCGAGGAAGCTGATCTCGCGCACGATCTCGTAACCGCGGGTCGGGTGCAGCTTGATCGCGGCGTACTCGTCGTCGGTGAGCTTGCCGGTCTTCTGGATGACCTTGGTGGGCACGCCCAGCTTGCCGATGTCGTGGAGCATCCCGGCGTAGCGGATCTTCTGCACCCGCTCGGCGGACATGCCCAGTTCGGCGGCGATCATGGCCGAGCCCTCGGCCACGCGCATGCAGTGGCCGCGGGTGTAGTAGTCCTTCGTCTCCACCGCCTGGCACAGAGTGGCGAGCGTGGCCTCGTGCGCCCGCGCCTCGGCGGTCTGCTGACCGAAGGTCCATCGTGCGATGAACAGGGGCAGCAGGATCAGGAGCGGCGCGACGATGCCGACGGCGCCCCAGATCGCGGCGATGGCCAGGCCCAGCATCTGGTAGCCGATGGAGGTGACCTCCAGGGCGATCAGCGGGCGCCAGCGCTGCGGGCGTCGTCCGGGGGTCGCACGGGTGAGCCCCAGGCACCACATGAGGGCGCCGATGAGCAGTGAGTTGAGCAGTGTGTACGTCAGGACCGCGACGACGTACGGAAGCACGATCCCCGGGAAGTCCGACTGGTTCGGGACACCGACGGTGCCACCGAGAAGGAGGTAGACGTGCCCGGTCGCGAACCCGGCGATCGCGTACTGCGCTCCGTTGAAGGTCCGCTTGACCAGGGCCTGCCTGCGCAGAGTGAGACAGCAGGAGAACCCCACCACGGCCGCGCCGACCGGCCCCACCAGAACGACCGCGGCGAGGGCCACGGCCGAACTGGGCGATATCCCGGCTTCCTTGACGTCGACGAGGACGTGTGTACTGATCGACTCCGCGACGACGAAGAGAACCACCATGAGCACCAGCGTCCCCACGTCGATTCCCGTGTAGGGACCGACGAGCACAATGGCGACAGCACTGACAACGATGATTCCGACGTAGACACGCGCGCCCCCTGGAAGAGCCCGCACCCCCGTTCACCCCCCACCGACGACGACCGGACTGTCATGGTTTCACCGGTTCTGTTCTACCACCAGGTCCATCCGGTAAAAGCGGAAGCCATGAAAACTCCGTACATCGCCGCTACGAACATGCTCGCGAACATCGCTGGCCTCTCTCCCCTGACGGCGCCCCGCTCATCCCCCGAGCGCGCCGTGCAAATTACCCTATTCGTTGGATAAGGAGTCCAGTTTAACGGGCATCGGCACCCCCACGATTACCTCCGACCCGAACCGGACACCGAGAGAGGCGCCCGAGGGTGATCAAATTCCGGACTGCGGAATTACTAATTCAATTAGCAATTCCGTACCACTACACAGAGTAACCACGTACTTTTCCGACGTATCGCCGACCCGCTTTCGCTCGGGCGGTCGGAGTAGAGCCCATCCTGCCCCCGATCAGTGACGACTACACATAGTGATCACACGGAACGGGGGCGAACACGCCCAAGGAAATTCATTCCGACTCGGTCACGACGGAAAGAACACCGACCTGATCGGGCGTGTCGACCACCCTCGGAACCCCCCAGCGAGGCCCCGAGTGACCAAAACCCCCACGCCTGATCGAAAACGGGAGACACAACACCATAAAAGCACATAAACGCATCTGAAAGCAGCAGAGATCACCATGAGAGCCAAGGCACAAAAAAGTGGCGAAAGCTGGAATTCCAGCCTTCGCCACACGACGGAAAACCCTCAGACGGGAGGGGAACCCGCTCCGGCCTCACGGGCCAACTGCTCCTGCCGTGCCCGGGCCAGACGCCCCAGCACCTTGTCACGCAGGTCCAGCGGGACCGGGTCACAGCCGCAGTGCTTGGCGACGAGCTTCTTCACGGCCTCCTCCAGGCCGTACTCGTCCAGGCACGGGCTGCACCCGTCCAGGTGCCGTCGGACCTGCTCGCAGTCGCCCTCACCGAGTTCGCCGTCGATGTAGACGTAGATCTGCTCGAGCACCTCACTGCACGGGGTGTCCTTCTCCGGTGTGTCGTGGCCGCCGCTCATCGCCGATCTCCTCGATCCGACCCACTCTGTGACCGCCCTCCGGCGGAAGAACCCGTGGCGACGGCCTCGGCGGCCTCGGCCGCACGCGTCGCCGGAAGGAACCCGCGGTCCAGCGCGTACTCCTCCAGGAGCGTGCGCAGCTGACGCCGTCCCCGGTGCAGACGCGACATGACCGTACCGATCGGGGTCCCCATGATCTCGGCGACCTCCTTGTACGCGAACCCCTCGACGTCGGCGAGGTAGACCGCGATACGGAAGTCCTCCGGAAGCTCCTGCAGCGCGCGCTTGACGTCACTGTCGGGAAGGTGTTCGAGCGCCTCGGCCTCGGCCGACTTCAGCCCCGCCGCGGTGTGCGACGCGGCCTGCGCGAGCTGCCAGTCCTCGACGTCCTCGGTTCCGGCCTGCTTCGGCTCCCGCTGCTTCTTCCGGTACGAGTTGATGAACGTGTTCGTGAGGATGCGGTACAGCCACGCCTTGAGGTTGGTCCCCGCCTTGAACTGGTGGAAGGAACCGAACGCCTTCGCGAAGGTCTCCTGGACGAGATCCTCCGCGTCCGCCGGATTGCGGGTCATACGCAGTGCCGCCGAGTAGAGCTGGTCGAGGTAGGGGAGCACGTCCCTCTCGAACCGCTCGTCCCGTTCCTCGGCTGTCTCCTGGCTCTGTTCCAAGCCCTTCGGCCTCCTCGCGCTGGTCCCGGGTGGGGCGTCCATATCCCAACGATACGGTCCCATACCCCGGACCTGCGCATCGACGTCGCGTGGCGTCGACACCGCTTCCTCCCGCTCAAGGCATGCGCCGGCAGTCGGCATGGTCTCGTGATCCTCCCTCGAATACGGTGAACACCCCCGGGCACCCGCTCCCCGGACGGTGTCGTTGTCAACAACGCGTCCCTCGCGCTGATTCCGCCGTGCCGACGGCCGTCCGCCGTCGAAAGTTCGACGATTGGCTCCGTCGGTGAAGGTGAGGCATGGCAGAGTGCGGGTAGGACCTTTGAAGGATGGGAGAGGAGTGCACGTGCGACCGTCCTCGACACCGGCCTCCGATCGCCCCCGATCGCCCGCCGCCCAGTTCGCCACCACCGACCGGCTGTCGGACTATTGGCGTTTCTACTGGGCCGTGGCGGAAGCGCAGATCAGCCGCTGGTTGCCGGCCGCGCCCTCCCGCCTGCTCGACCTCTCCAGCCCGGACTTCCAGGGCACGCCGCGCGCCGTGGCGGCCGGGCACGACGTGGTCACCCTCCTTCCCTCCGTCGACGCGGCCATGCGACGGCCGCTCACCCTGGTGAACAGCCGGGCCATGGTGCCCCGGCCGGCCCGACGCGGCCGGCTGCGCCACGTGGTCGGTGACTCCGCCTTCCTGCGCTCCTTCGCGGCCGACGCCTTCGACGGGGTGATCGCCGACAACCGGGTGCTCTCCCGGAACCTGGCCACGGAGGCCTCCATGGCCGAGGTCGCGCGGGTCCTGCGCCCGGGTGGTCGGGCCCTGGTGTGCGTGGACTCGGTGGTGCTGGGCATGGCCCTGCTGGCCGAACAGGACTACTGGCCCGAGCTCAGCCACGCCCCCAGCGCCGACGTGCTCCTGGTGCCGTGGCCGGACGGTTCCATCACGCGTTGCTTCACCGGCGAGCAGTTGACCGAGATGATCACCGACGCGGGTATGGAGCTGGAGTGGATCCGGCCGCGGACGGTGCTCTCGGCCTCCACCGTGGAGATGATGCTGGACCGCGATCCCCGGTCGATGAGCCGGCTGGTGGAGATGGAGCTGCACGCGGCCGAGTCCGATGACTACGTCGGTGTGCACCTGGTCGCCAGCGCCGTCAAACCCGCCTGACCGGCGCGGGCGGCGCACCGCCACCGACGGGTCCCGCGACCTTCCCGATCTCCCGGGCGGGGTCGGGCCCGGGGTGGGGACCCGGTGAACGGGGCCACCCCACGCGCGCCCTGCCGGTCACTCGCCGTGGTGCCGGCCCCGGCACGCCGGACGGCCGATTCCGTGTGAGCCCCCGTCGGTGGGGCCGGTCGAGCGGCCCCACCGACGGTCTCGGTCAGTCGGCCAGGGGCAGGTACACGCGGTTACCGCCCTCGGCGAACTCCGCGGACTTGTCGGCCATGCCCTTCTCGATGGCCTCGACGGTGTCCAGGCCGTTCTCCTTCGCGTAGCGACGCACGTCCTGGGAGATCTTCATCGAGCAGAACTTGGGACCGCACATGGAGCAGAAGTGCGCGGTCTTGGCGGGCTCGGCGGGCAGGGTCTCGTCATGGAACGACCGGGCGGTCTCCGGGTCCAGCGACAGGTGGAACTGGTCCTGCCAGCGGAACTCGAAGCGCGCCTGGGAGAGCGCGTCGTCCCACTCCTGCGCCCCGGGGTGGCCCTTGGCGACGTCGGCGGCGTGCGCGGCGAGCTTGTAGGTGATGACACCGGTCTTGACGTCGTCGCGGTCGGGCAGCCCCAGGTGCTCCTTGGGGGTGACGTAGCAGAGCATCGCGGTGCCGTACCGACCGATCTGCGCCGCACCGATCGCGGAGGTGATGTGGTCGTAGCCGGGAGCGATGTCGGTGGTGAGCGGACCGAGGGTGTAGAAGGGCGCCTCTCCGCACAGCTCCTCCTCCAACCGCACGTTCTCGGCGATCTTGTCCATCGGCACGTGCCCGGGGCCCTCGATCATCACCTGCACGTCGTGGGAGCGGGCGATGTGGGTGAGCTCGCCGAGCGTGCGGAGTTCGGCGAACTGGGCCTCGTCGTTGGCGTCGGCGATGGAGCCGGGTCGCAGCCCGTCCCCGAGCGAGAAGGTGATGTCGTAGCGACGGAAGATCTCGCAGAGTTCCTCGAAGTGGGTGTAGAGGAAGCTCTCCCGATGGTGGGCCAGGCACCAGGCGGCCATGATGGAACCTCCGCGCGAGACGATGCCGGTGACCCGTCGGGCCGCCAACGGCACGTAGCGCAACAGCACGCCCGCGTGGACGGTCATGTAGTCCACGCCCTGTTCGGCCTGCTCGATGATGGTGTCGCGGTAGATCTCCCAGCTCAGGCCACCGGGATCACCGTCGACCTTCTCCAGCGCCTGGTAGAGGGGAACGGTGCCGATGGGCACCGGTGCGTTGCGGATGATGCGCTCGCGGGTCTCGTGGATGCGCTTGCCGGTGGACAGGTCCATCACGGTGTCGGCGCCCCATCGGGTGGCCCAGACCATCTTCTCCACCTCCTCGGGCACGGAGGAGGTGACGGCGGAGTTGCCGATGTTGGCGTTGATCTTGACCAGGAACCTCTTGCCGATGATGGTCGGCTCGGACTCCGGGTGGTTGCGGTTGACCGGGATCACGGCCCGGCCGATGGCGATCTCCTCGCGGACGAACTCGGGGGTGACGCCCTCGCGGGCGGCGACGAAGTGCATCTCGGGGGTGATGACCCCCGCCTTGGCGTAGGTCAGCTGGCTGACCGAGCCGTTGACCGGGTCCAGGGCCCAGTCCAGGCGGGTGCGGGGCAGACCCCGGTGGACGTCGATGTCGGCGGTGTCGTCGGTGTACGGGCCGGAGGTGTCGTACAGGTCGAAGTGGCTGCCGTTGGTGAGCGCCACCCGCCGACGCGGGATGCGGAGCGTGCGCCCCTCGGGGGTCACGGTCTCGCGGTACACCTTGTGAGATCCCATGATGGGACCAGTGGTCACGCGGTGCACGTCGGGGGTGGAAACGTCACGACTGTCCATAGCCGTCATGGCAGGCCTCCCTACGTCGGAATTACCCGAACAGGTTCTGCGGTCGGCGACACCGATGAGTCGCCCTCTCAGCCCGCCATGGCGCGAGCTCCCGCGTTGCGTATTCACATGTGGGCACGGTGAACGTGCGCGGGGACGCCTCGATCACGGCGTCCCGGCCGGGGGTCGCCCCCTGTGGCCTCGCACACCATACACAGGCCGGACCGGGCCCTGTCCACCCTCCCGGGGGTCAGAAGAGTGTGTCCGGCCCGTCGTCGCCGTCGGTCGCGACCGGTTCCAACAGCGCGGGGCCGTTGTTCTTGATGCTGTTGACCTCGGTGGAGACCGCGTCGACGGCGAACCGGTCCACCGGGGTGAGGTCCAGCAGGTGGGACAACTCGTCGGCACCGGAGGCCGGGTCGAGCCACGCGGCCCAGTCGTCGGCGGGCACCACCACGGGCATGCGTTCGTGAATGTGCGACAGAGCGGGGGCGGCCTCGGTGGTGATCACGGCGCACGACCACACCCAGGCCGCGGGGTCGTTCTCGTCGACCTCCGGGTCACGCCAGCGTTCGAAGATCCCGGCCAGCGCCAACGGCCGGTCGCCCTGGTAGTGGATGGAGAAGGGCTTCTTGGCCGCCTTGGACTTGCGCTTCTTGTGCCGGGGGTCGGTGGCGGGCGACGTGCTGGCCTCGGCGGTGCCGTCCTTGTTGAGCAGTTGCCACTCGTAGTAGGCGTCGGCGGGCAGCAGGCAGCGGCGGTGCCGGAAGGCCGACCTGAACGCCGGTTTGTCGGCGACGGTCTCCCCACGCGCGTTGATCATCCGGTAGCCGATGTTGCGGTCCTTGGCCCAGGAGGGGATGAGTCCCCAGCGCAGGGTGTGCAGGGAGCGCGGCCCCACGGCGTCCTCGGCGTCGCCCTGCGGCGGTGGTCCGAGCACCGCCTGCACCAGGCGACCGGGCGCGATGTTGTAGTCGGGGTCGAGCTCCTCCAGCGGTGGCCAGGCGCGTGGGTCGGTCTCCTCCCCCACCGCCTGCTCCGGCAGGTCGAAGGCGAGTTGGAGCTGGTGCACGTTCCTGGACTGGGCATAACGACCGCACATAATGTCCGAGTCTACGCCTCGGAGTCCCCACCGGCCCCGTTCTCCGCGCGGTTCACGACCGCACCGTCTCCCCCATGCTCGTCCGTCGGCACGGGACGTCGGGCGCCGGCCGTGGCGGGCGCGTCGGACGCGTCCGTCGCGCCCGCCCCCGGAGGTTCCTC
Source organism: Nocardiopsis sp. MG754419 (assembly GCF_018207095.1). Taxonomy (GTDB): domain Bacteria; phylum Actinomycetota; class Actinomycetes; order Streptosporangiales; family Streptosporangiaceae; genus Nocardiopsis. Next base: position 13,127 of record NZ_QOCZ01000105.1, read on the forward strand.
GGAGCGGGCACGCCGCGCCTGGAACAGCCCCGCGAGGATCGCGACCACCCCGAGCGGGCCCAGGGTCCAGGGCACCCACGCGTCCAACCCGCGCAGGACCAGGGCCCGGACCCGGGCCTGCTCGGCCAGGGCGGACACCTGCCCCTCGGCCAGGGCGAACTCGGCCTCCAGCAGGGCCACCTCCTCGGAGCCGTCCTGGGGACGCAGGGTCTCGGTCCGGTCCTCGGTCATGTGCACGACCCGGCCGGTGACCGGCTCCACCCAGAAGGTCCGTTCGTAGGCCAGCCAGAGTGTGGCGGGCACGGTGCCGCCCTCGTCGCCGAACAGGTCCGCGGGCACGTCACGGGACGACTCGGGGACCTGGGTGGCGGGCAGTTCCTGGACGTAGCGGCGGACCGCCAGACCGCCGATCTCGTCGTCCTCGTCGAAGGTCACCGCGGGGGCCGCCCGCACCTCGGCGTCGTAGAAGGAGTGGTCCCCCTCGGGCGCCCCGGCCGGCCACTGCAGGACCAGCCCGGCCTGGCGCACGGCCCGGTCGCCGTCGACGTGCTCACCACAGCAGTTGACGGCCCGCCCGGTCGCCCGGTCCACGATGACGCGGCGGCTCCAGTGGTCGATCACCCGGTCGGCGTCGGTCGTGTCGACGGTCATCTCCCAGGCCGACCACTCCGCGCCGTGGGACGTGCCCTCGACCCGGGTGGTCCGGGTCAGCTCGACCCCCTCCCGACGGGTCCAGGTGGCCGCGTCCAGGTAGGCGGCTCCGGGGGCGTTCATCCTCAGGTGGTGGGTGACCTCCCCCGGCATGAGGGCGACCCGGTCGTGCACGTAGAGCGGCAGCAGCAGGGCGACGGTCACCAGGAACGCGCCCACGGCCACCAGGACCGTGCCCCTCGGCAGCGGTCGGGCGGGTGCGGGGATCCGAGGGCCGGGCCGCCGGACCGGGGCCCGCCCCATCTGCGAGAACGCGCTCACCTGCGAGCCTCCTCGACGTCGTCCGCGGCTCCGGCACCGGCACCGGCACCGGCACCGAGCGTTCCGGGGCCCTCGTCGTCGGGTGCGCCGCGGCCGTCGGTCGGGCCACCACCCGGGTCACCGTCCTCGTCGGGTCGGGTGCCCGCGCGAGGGGGCGAGGGGTCCCCCGACCCGGCCTCGCCGGAGCCGTCCGGCGGGGTGTCGGTGCGCTCCTCCTCATGGCCGCTCCGACCCAGCGCCAACACCAGTCGGGCCATCGCGGGCAGACAGAGCGCCTGGGGCACCCAGCCGCGCAGCGCGGCGCCGAACGTCTCGGTGACCTCGTGGAAGGGCAGGTTGACGGCCAGGTGCGTGCCCGCGGCCGTGGCCAGTCCCGCCAGGGCCAGCGACACCGTCACCACCCAGGGGCCCGCCAGGTGCGGCAGCGCCCGGCCGCCCATGGACGGCCGTCCGGGCTTGGCGTGGCGCAGCCGTCCGGGCGCCCGGCGGGCCAACCACCAGATCGCCACCAGGATCAGGCCGACCACGGCGGCTCCCGCCGCACCCGCGATCCAGACCCCGTAGGCCAGACCGAGGGGCAGGACCACCGCACGCGGGAGCCGGCCGGGGCCGGCCTGGGGCAGGGCGCGGGCACCACGCGGCGACTCCGGCGCGGAACGACCACCGCCGGGCAGCAGACGGCGCGGCCACAGGGCCAGGACCACCAGGAGCGCGGCGAGCGCGCCGCCCACGGCCAGGACCCGGTGGTAGACGGTGTCGGGGGCGTAGGTCAGCGTGACGGTGCCCGCCGTGCCCTCCGGCAACACCCAGGCCTGTTTCCATCCTTCCAACCGGACGGGTTCCAGTGGTCCGGCGCCACCGTCGACGCGGGCCTGCCACCCCTCGTTGAAGTTCTCGTTGACCACCAGGAGGCTGTCCTCGTCGACGGACACGTCGAAGCGGCGCTCGCTCGGGCCCCACCCGTGCAGGGCGTCAACCTCGGCCATGGTGACCTCCGGGGCCGTGGCGTCGGCCAGGTCGGCGGTCTGCACCAGGGCGGATCGGACCTGGTAGCGGTTGCCGGGGTCGACCACGACCCGGTTCTCGCCCTCCCCCAGATCGAGGTCGGTGCACGTCTCGTAGCGCAGGGGGCGCCCGGTGAGCTGGTCGGTGAGCGTGCCCTCACTGATCCGGGTCTCCACCCGCCGGTCGTTGACCCGCAGGGTCGGACCCAGGCCACAGGTCGTGGAGGCGTCCGCCTCCGGGGTCGGGTCGGCCGGGGCGACCCCGGGCAGGTCGATGCCGCCGATCTCCAACGCCTGCCCCTCGGGACGTTCGAAGGTGAGGCGCAGGGAGGAGGCGGTGAGCTCGGCGAAGTCGACACGACCGCTCCCGTCGAGCCACCCTTCCCGGACGGTGTCGTCGCCCTCGACGGTGACCTTGATCGGCCGCATCACGTGGTCGGCCCGGGGGAAGTCGACCTCCATGTGGTCCAGGGTGGTCGGGGTACCCAGATCGACGTCGAGCCAGGGGCTCTTCTCCTCGGGGTCCGGGTACCAGACGGTGTTCTCGTCGTCGTCGAACGCTCCCCGGCCCATGGCGGCGGGGTGTCGCACGGTCGTGGAGGAGCCGGTGACCCGGGGGAAGTCGCTCGCCCGGTTGGCGGCGTTCTCCGCCTCCCGGGGGTCGGTGAGGACCACCTCGCCGGAGATGCGGTGCGGGGTGCCGGCCGCGTCCGCGGACAGGCTGAAGGTCCGGTCCAACCCGCCGGAGTCCTCGCCACCGACCTCCAGGTCGGGGTTGCACACCCACGCGTGGGAACCCTCCATGCAGCCGGGCGCGGTGCCGGTGGAGCCGGTGAAGAGCAGCGTCCCTGCGTCGGCGGGGCCGGGCACGTCGAGGGTGCGGGCGGCCTCCAGGCCCGGCACCGCGATGGAGGAGATCCCCACCCGCGTACCGAACCGGTACTCCGGTTCCCAGGCGAGTTCGTCCACCCTCACCCGGAGCCGGGAGGTCTCTCCGGGCGGAGCGTTGAGCTCCTGGGGTTCGTCGGTCTCGGCGACGGCCGCCTCGGATCTCCCGTTGTCGGTGATGAGCGTGACCCGGGAGGGCGGGGGCTCCCCGGGCAGCTGTTCGAAGGCGATGTTCAACCCGTCGAGAGCGCGCGGTTCGGAGAACTCCACCTCGATCCACTCACCGACCGCACCGGCGAAGGCGCTGGATCGCCAGGCGGTGGCGAGGTCGTCGTCGACGGCGGCGTGCGGCCCGTGGCCCGGGTCCCGGTCGCCGGGGCGGGTCTCGACCCCGGCCTCCGACGTGGAGGCGGTGACACCGGCGATACCGATGTCGCGCGCGTGGGCGACGTACTCCTCCCAGGCGGGGTCGATGACGTCCGGTGCGGGGACGTCGCGCTCGTACTCCTGGTCCTCGGTCATGGTGGCCGAGACGTTGCGGCGCACGTCGGAGTAGACCACCTCGCGGCGGCGCACGGTGTCGGTGACGATGGTGTCCTCGGCCGCGATGGACGCGGCCCCCGGATCGTCGCCCAGCAGGATCGGGCGGTCGTCGTCGACCAGGCCCTGTTCGGCCAGGTGCAGGACGGACTCCGGTCCGCCGGTGACCCGCAGGGTGTCGGCGGAGGGGACGGTGCCCACCGTGGGCGCGGCGTCCTCCACCTCGTAGACGGTCAACGACGGGTACGGCTGGTCGAACCACTGCGAGGCGGACCGGTGGTCGAGGGAGCCGATGACCGGTCCGAACTCGGCGGCCTCCGTGATGCCGGGCGAGTTCCGCAGGGTCTGGTGCACGCGGGCCGGCCAGCCCCCGTTGTTGCCCACGCGTTGCAGGTCGTTGCGGACGATGAGGTGGGTGACGCCGAGGCGGGCGAAGGTGGCGGACAGGCCCTCGGAGCCCCTCCCGGAGGAGACCCTCTGATCGATCTCGTGGGTGATGCGGGAGATGCCGGAGGAGCCCCACGGGATGATCTGGTGGTTGGTCCAGGCCCCGGACAGCAGTGGCTGCAGGGGTTCGTCGAGGGGACGACCCCATTCGTACTCACCGCGGGCCGACCCCGGCAGCGCCATCGTCATGCCGCGCTCCTCGGAGCGTTCCTCCAGCCAGTCGACCGCCTCGTACCAGTGGTCGGGGATCTCCTCGAACCCGCCCTTGGGCGCGATGCCGACGGTGGCGATGGGGACGAGCGTGAGGAGGAAGACCGCGGCGCAGGCCCCGGCGACGGCCCGCCGTACCCGCGCGGCGACCGCGGTGCCCGAGCGGTCGGCCCGGTCCCGGGCCACCACGACGGGCAGATGGGCCAGGCCCAGGACGATGGGCAGGCGGATGAGCGCGTCGAACTTGTGGACGTTGCGGAAGGGGGCGAGGGCACCGTCGAACAGCTCCCGCATGAACGGTGCGAAGGGGCCGGTGAGGGCGCCCGTGTACCCCGCGACCACGATCGCGGTACCCACGAGCACACTGCCGATGAGGAACAGTCGTTCGGGGGTGCGACGGTTGATGAGCCCCGCCAGGCCGAGCCCGGCCACGAGGGTGGTGGCCACCACCAGCCACGGGGTGAGGGAGAGCTCGGCGCCCGACGGCAGGGCGGTGTTGCCCATGTCGGGCAGGAAGCCCATCCAGTTCGAGGTGCCGCGCAACGCGTTGAACAGCGAGGTGATGCCGGTGGTGACGGCGGCGTCCTCGGTGTAGGGCATGAACGAGTACACGTACCGCGACATGATGAGCAGCGGCACGATGTACCAGAACGAGGCCAGGACCAAGGCGCACGACCACCACAGGATGAGCCGCCACTTGCGCGGTCCGTTCGCCCGGGTGAGCAGGTACAGGCCCGGGACCACGAGCACGGCCAACTCGGAGGCGGCGTTGGTACCGCCGCACATCAGGAACGCCAGCCCCGACAGCAGGGCCATGCGGGCGGGTGGATAGCCGTGCCGGGCGCCCAGGATGAGCGGCAGCAGGATCCACGGCATGAGCAGCATGGGCTGCAGTTCGGCGGAGTTGTAGGACAGCAGCGTCAGCACGCGAGGGGCCAGCGCGTAGGCGATCCCGGCGATGAGACGGGTGTTGACGGTGCCCAGTCCCAGGGCCTCGGCGACCTTGTACGTGCCGAGGAAGGCCGCGATGAGCAGGACCGCCATCCACAGGCGTTGCACGAGCCACTCGGGCATGCCGAGTACCTCGAACAGCAGGTGGAAGGGGCCGTTGGGGAAGAAGTACCCGAAGGCCTGGTTCTGGATCTGCCCGAAGTAGGAGGGGTCCCACAGGTGCAGGGCGCGCTCCATGAACCCGAGCGGGTTGATCGTCAGGTCGATCTTGGTGTCGCCGACGATCCGGCCGGGGTCGATGCTCGCCGCCAGCGCACCCAGGAGCACGCACACCGCGAGGACCTTGAGGCGCGCCAGCAGCCTCGCGTCCGGTCCGCCGGGGGCGGACGGTGCCGTGGAATCCTCCGGTTCGCGCCTGGCGGTGGATTCCGCCGAAGTCACATCTTCGCTTTCTTACCTGTCGCCGGGTCGGGGGTGTCGGCGGGGGAATCGATGCCGAGTTCCGCCGCGACGAGGCGGGTCATCCGCGCGCCGCTCGCCTCCCAGGTGAACCGGGAGGCCCAGGCCCGGCAGGCGTGGCGGACCTGCTCGGCCCGCCGGGGGTCGGACAGCTCGTTCAGGGCCCGTGAGACGACGTCGTCCAGGGTCTCGCCCTCGTGGACGAGCCAACCCGTCTCACCGTCACGGACCGAATCGCGCAATCCGTCCACATCGTAGGCCACGGTGGGCACCCCGAGCCGGGCGGCCTCGATGACGGTGAGGCCCCACCCCTCGAACTCGGAGGCGGTGACGTGCAGGTGGCAGGAGGCCAGGACCGCCTCCTTGTCCTCCTCGGACAGGAACCCGTGCAGTTCGGCGCGTTCGCGCAGTCCGTCGTGTTCGATGCGCTCGGCGAGGTGCGCGCCCTCCGGGCCGCGGCCGATGATGTGCACCCGCAGACCGGGGTGGTCGTCGGCGAGGGTCCGGGCGAGGTCGACCACGCGGGACACCCGCTTCTGCACCACCAGGCGGCCGAGACTGACCACGGCGGGGGCCGCGTCCGGTGCGGGCGCGGGC
>NZ_QOCZ01000106.1 GCF_018207095.1 Nocardiopsis sp. MG754419
GACGCGGTCGGTCGCGTAGGGGCCGATCACGGCGAGGGCACCGTCCCCTTCCACGGGCACCGTCAGGCCGGGATCGAGACGCCTCCCCAGGCGCACACCCGTCTCCTCGGCCTCGACCTGGACCCGGAGACCGACGCCGAGGGGGTGCGCCGCCTGCTGGTGCTGCTCAGCGACGACGTGGCCCGGCTGAGCGGTGGGGAGGGGGCGCTCGCCGACACCGAACCGGAACTGGCCTCCTCGCCCGCCCGGCTGACGGTGACCTTCGGATTCGGGCGGGGGCTGGTGGAACGCGTCGCCCCCGGCGCCGTCCCGGAGTGGCTCACCGACCTGCCCGACTTCACGCAGGACACGCTGCGACCGGAGTGGGGCCAGACCGACCTGCTGCTCCAGGTGTGCTCCGACGACCCGGTGACCGTCGCGCACACGGCACGGATCCTGCTCCGGGACGCCCGGGCCCACACCAGGGTCCGCTGGGTCCAGGACGGGTTCCGTCGCGCCCGGGGCACGGAGCCGGCCGGGACGACCATGCGCAACCTCATGGGGCAGGTGGACGGCACGGTCAATCCGGCCCCGGGGACCGAGGACTTCGACCACCTGGTCTGGCACGAGGGCGATCCGGCCTGGCTCTCCGGTGGTACGTCGCTGGTGCTGCGCCGGATCGCCACCGACCTGGACACCTGGGACGAGTTGGACCGGCCCGCCCGTGAGGCGGTGATGGGCCGCCGCGTGTCCGACGGGGCGCCCCTGACCGGGGAACGCGAGCACGACGAACCCGACTTCGCGGCCACCGGGCCGGGCGGGCTCACCGTGATCGCGGACTTCGCGCACATCCGCCGTGCCCGGACCGACGACCCCGAGGAGCGGATGTTCCGCCGGGCCTACAACTACGAGGACCCCGCCTCCGGGGAGTCGGGGCTGCTGTTCGTGTCCTTCCAGTCCGACCCGGTCCGGCGCTTCGTGCCCGTCCAGCGGCGGTTGGACGAACTGGACCTGCTCAACTCCTGGGTGACGGCGGTGGGTTCGGCGGTCTACGCGATCCCGCCCGGCTGTGAGGAGGGGGGATTCGTGGGCCACGGCCTGTGGCGGGACTGACCCCGCCCGCCCCGGTACGACGCCGGGCCCGGTCCCGTCCGGTGTGGACGGGACCGGGCCCGGTGAACGCGGCCTAGAAGACGCGGTCGGTCGCGTAGGGGCCGATCACGGCGAGGGCGCGGGGACGGTTCAGCAGCTCCGCGGCCACCCCGGCCACCTCGTCCAGTGTGACGGCGTCGAACCGGGCCAAGTCCTCGTCGATGGAGAAGTGGCGCGGCTGCACCAGCTCGTGCGAGAGCAGTCGGCCCATCCGGGCGTTCGTGCCCTCGCTGCCGAGCACCATGGCCCCCTGGATCTGCCCCTTGGCGCGGGTCAGCTCGTCGGGCGTGATGCCGGCGGCGGCGACCTTCGCGAGTTCCTCGCGGCACACCCCGATGACCTCGTCGGCCTTGTCCGGAAGGCAGCCGGCGTAGATCTGGAACGCCCCGGTGTCGGCGTAGGAGGTGTGGTACGCGTGCACGGCGTAGGCCAGCCCGCGCTTCTCCCGGACCTCCTGGAAGAGCCGGGACGACATACCACCGCCCAGGGCGGCGCTGAGCAGCCTCAGGGCGTGCCAGCGGGGGTCGGTGCGGGTGATCCCCTCCGAACCCAGGATGATGTGCGCCTGCTCCGTCTCACGAGACTGCACGACGGTGCCGTCGAAGGTGCGCACCGGGGCACCGGGGCCGCGCGGCCCCGACGGACGAGCGTCGCCCGCCGCCGCCAGGTGGTCGGCGAAGATCGAGCGGACCTGCTCGACGACGGCAGCGTGGTCGAGGCTGCCCGCCGCGGTCACGATGAGCTCGGAGGGCACGTAGGCGTCACGGTACTGCTCGGCGATGCGCTCACGCGGCAGCGCCTTGATCGTGTCGATGGTGCCCAGGATGGGACGGCCCAGCGGACTGTCGCCGAAGAAGTGCTCGGCGAAGACGTCGTCCACCAGATCGGCGGGCTCGTCCTCGTACATGGCGATCTCCTCGAGGATCACGCCGCGCTCGGTCTCCACCTCGCCCGCGTCCAGCACCGAGTTCGCGACCATGTCCCCGACCACGTCCACCGCCAACGGCAGGTCACGGTCGAGCACCTTCGCGTAGTAGCAGGTGTGCTCCTTGGTGGTGTAGGCGTTGTGGTCGGCGCCCACCCCGTCCAGCAGCGCGGAGATCTCCAGCGCCGAGCGGGTGCGGGTCCCCTTGAACAGCAGGTGCTCCAGGAAGTGCGCCGATCCGGCGTGCGCGGAGTCCTCGTCACGGGACCCGGTGGTGGCGGAGACGCCGAAGGCGACCGAACGGCCGCCGGGGATGTTCTCGGTGACCACGCGCAGGCCACCGGGAAGCACGGTCCGACGCACCAGGCCGGAACCACCGTCGGGCTCCAGCAGCGTCTCGGTCGTACCCGGCTCCTGCTCGGCGGCGGTGGGGACAGAGCTCATGAATCCTTCTTCTTCGCGACGGAACTTCCAGCAGAGCATACGTACGACGGCGGGGCGGCCGCATCATCGAAGACGCGACCGCCCCGCACGCGGGTGTCACTCGATCAGGTGTTCTCGGAACGCCCACCCGAGGTACGACGGCGGCGACGGCGCGGAGCGCCCTCGTCCTTGCCCTCGTCGGACTTGTCGTCGCCCTTGGCCTCGGGCGCCTCGGCGGAACCGCCCTCGTTCTTGGCGGCCTCGGCCTCGACGACCTCGACCGGAGCCAGGGACAGCTTGCCGCGGTCGTCGATCTCGCGGATCTCGACCTGGATCTTCTCGCCGATGCTGATCACGTCGTCGAGGTTCTCGATCCGCTGACCGCCGTGCAGCTTACGGATCTGCGAGATGTGCAGCAGACCGTCCTTGCCGGGCAGCAAGGACACGAACGCGCCGAAGGCGGTCGTCTTGACGACGGTGCCCAGGTAGCGGTCGCCGATCTCCGGCATGGTCGGGTTCGCGATCTGGTTGATCGTGTCCCGGGCCGCCTCGGCGGAGGGGCCGTCGGTGGCACCGATGTAGATGGTGCCGTCGTCCTCGATCGTGATGTCGGCGCCGGTGTCGTCCTGGATCGAGTTGATCATCTTGCCCTTGGGGCCGATGACCTCACCGATCTTCTCCACCGGAACCTTGACGGTGAGGATGCGCGGAGCGTTCGGGCTCATCTCGGCCGGGCTCTCGATGGCCTCCTGCATGACGTCCAGGATGGCCAGTCGGGCGCCGCGGGCCTGCTGCAGGGCCAGGGCCAGCTGCTCGGCGGGGATGCCGTCGAGCTTGGTGTCCAGCTGCAGCGCGGTGATGAGGTCCCGGGTACCGGCGACCTTGAAGTCCATGTCACCGAAGGCGTCCTCGGCACCGAGGATGTCGGTCAGGGTGACGAACTGGTCGTCCTGGCTGATCAAACCCATGGCGATACCGGACACCATCTCCCGCAGCGGCACACCGGCCGCCATCAGGGACATGGTGGAGGCGCAGACCGAACCCATCGAGGTGGAACCGTTGGAGCCGAGGGCCTCGGAGACCTGACGGATCGCGTACGGGAACTCCTCGCGGGAGGGCAGCACGGGCAGCAGGGCCCGCTCGGCCAGAGCGCCGTGCCCGATCTCGCGCCGCTTGGGCGAGCCCACCCGACCGGTCTCACCGGTGGAGTAGGGCGGGAAGTTGTAGTTGTGCATGTAGCGCTTGGTCTTGTCCGGGTTGAGCGTGTCAACCGTCTGTTCCATGCGCAGCATGTTCAGCGTGGTGACGCCCATGATCTGGGTCTCGCCACGCTCGAAGAGGGCCGAGCCGTGCACGCGGGGCAGGATGCCCACCTCGGCGCTCAGCTGGCGGATGTCCTTGGGACCACGGCCGTCGATACGGACCTGGTCGCGCAGCACGCGCTCGCGCATGAGCTGCTTGCTCAGGCTGCGGAAGGCGGCGCCGACCTCCTTCTCGCGACCCTCGAAGTCCTCGGCCAGCTTCTCGCCGGCCTCGGCCTTGATCTTGTCGAGCTCGGTCTCGCGGTCCTGCTTGTCCGCGATGGTGAGCGCCTTGGCCAGGTCCTCGCGGACCGCGCCCTCGACGGCGGCGTAGGCGTCGTCCTCGTAGTCGAGGAAGATCGGGAACTCGCCCTGCTCACGACCGGTCTGCTCGGCCACGGCCTGCTGGGCCTTGCACAGCACCTTGATGAAGGGCTTGGCGGCCTCCAGACCCTCGGCGACGGTCTGCTCGTTGGGGCCGACGGCCCCTTCGGCGACCAGCTTCAGGGTGCGGGTGGTGGACTCGGCCTCGACCATCATGATCGCGACGTCGCCGTCCTCCAGGACACGGCCGGCGACGACCATGTCGAAGGTGGCGTTCTCCAGCTCGGCGTGGGTGGGGAACCCGACCCACTGGCCCTCGATCAGGGCGACGCGCACGCCGCCGATCGGGCCGGAGAAGGGCAGCCCGGCGATCTGCGTGGACATCGAGGCCGCGTTGATGGCGACGACGTCGTACAGGTGCTCGGGGTGCAGGGACAGGACCGTCTCGACGATCTGGATCTCGTTGCGCAGGCCCTTCTTGAAGGACGGACGCAGCGGCCGGTCGATGAGACGGCAGGTGAGGATGGCGTCCTCGGACGGACGGCCCTCACGGCGGAAGAACGAGCCGGGGATACGACCGGCGGCGTACATCCGCTCCTCGACGTCCACCGTCAGCGGGAAGAAGTCGAGGTTCTCCTTGGGACGCTTCGAGGCGGTCGTGGCCGACAGGACGACGGTCTCGTCGTCCAGGTAGACCGTGGCCGAACCGGCGGCCTGACGGGCCAGCCGGCCGGTCTCGAAGCGGATGGTGCGGGAGCCGAACCGGCCATTGTCGATGACGGCTTCGGCAGAGTAAACGCCCTCCATGGGCGACCTCCTACTACACGTTGGGATACGCCGCACGCCGGTCGTACCGACGTCGCGACGTGTGCGTATGCGCCCGCGTCGTGCCCCGGAGAAGATGACGGCCGGTCATCGATCGAAGCCCGCGGCCCGCCGTGGAGACGGGGTCCGAGGGCCACTACCGAGGACCGACCCCTGTTGGACCGGGGGAACGGCACGGGTGTGGTTCACGGTGCGGCGGTCGTGTCGACCGCCGCTCCGGTTACACCTTACTAACAAAGAGGGAGCGGCCGAAGCCACTCCCTCCGACGATCACCTAGCGGCGCAGACCCAGGCGCTCGATCAGCGAGCGGTAGCGGGTGATGTCCTGCTTGGCGATGTACTTCAGCAGACGGCGGCGACGACCGACCATCAGCAGCAGACCGCGGCGGCTGTGGTGGTCGTGCTTGTGGTCCTTGAGGTGCTCGGTGAGCTCGGTGATGCGGTGCGTGAGCAGCGCGACCTGGACCTCGGGGGAGCCGGTGTCACCCTCGGCGGTGGCGTACTCGGCGATGATCTTTTCCTTGGTGGCGGTGTCGATCGACACGACGCTCCTTCACTCATGTATTCGGTACGCGGGGCAGACCCCGACGCATGACCGGGATCGGACACGGTGACCGCGCGTACGAACAGTCACCGTCGCGTGTGATGGGCGCGGCCCGCCGCCGATGGCGTGGGTGCACCGCGCTCCCGCCGGCTCCGCCGCCCGGGGGCGGCCCGACCGCGGGCACACGTGAACGGCCCCACCTTACCGCAGTTCAGGGGACGGTCCGGCCGTACCGATGGTGACCCGGGCCTCCCTCGGCTCAGGGAGTGCGGCCGGACTCGGCCGTGAGCAGGTCACGGCAGCGGTCCACGTCGCGGCGCATCGCGACGATGAGTTCGTCGATGCCGTCGAACCGCTCCTGGCCGCGGATGCGCGCACTGAAGTCCACCGTCATGGACAGCCCGTAGAGTTCCAGGTCGTCACGGTCCAGCGCGTAGGCCTCCACGGTGCGCTCGGCGCCGTCGAAGGTCGGGTTGGTGCCCACGGAGATCGCGGCGGGCCACCGCGAACCGGCCCCGGTGGCCGGCTCCGCGCGGCCGAGCCACCCCGCGTACACGCCGTCGCCGGGTACCGCGGTCTGGGGCGCCAGGTCCATGTTGGCCGTGGGGAACCCCAGGAGTTCGCGCCCCCGGGCCGCCCCGTGCACGATCTCACCGCTCACGCGGTGGGGCCGTCCCAGGAGCGCGGCGGCACCCGCCACGTCACCGGTGGCCAACAGTTCCCGGACCCGTGTGGAGGTGATGGTGTCCCCCTCGGCGACCAGGCGGACGCCGTCCACGGAGAACCCGCACCGCACCCCCAGTTCGGTCAGGGTGGCGACGTTCCCGGCGACACGGTGACCGAACCGGAAGTCCTCCCCCACCACCACGGCGGCGGCGCCGAGGCGGTCGACCAGGATCCGACGGACGAACTCCTCGGGGCTCAGCGCGGACAGTTCCTCGGTGAAGGGCAGCACGCACACCGTCTCGGCGCCCGCCTCGGTCAGGAGAGCGACCCGGCGGTCCATCGGGGTGAGCACCGGCGGGGTACGACCGCGCAGCACCTGTTCCGGGTGAGGATCGAAGGTGACCACGACCACCGGCAGCCCCAGGTCGCGTCCGTGCGCCACGGCGGAGGCGAGGAGGGCACGATGACCGCGGTGCACGCCGTCGAAGACACCGATCGCCACCACGGAGCGCCCCCGGTCGCCGGCGACGTCACCCGGCCCGTCCGATCTCCGCACGTTGGCCCCCTTGTTCGTCGAGATGTGGTCCGCCTCAAGCGTGCCACGTCACCGGGGCCTCCTCCGCCACGCGAGCGGTGCGGCCCACCACATCCGTTCTGCCGTCGGCAAAGCGCGGTTGGCGTGGAGCCGGTCCTCGGTTTACCGTGCCCGGATGGCGATGATCAGCACCAATGGCACGCGTCTGTCCTACGACGAGGCCGGTGAGGGACCGGCCATCGTGTTCGTGCACGCGGGTGTGGCCGACCGGCGCATGTGGGACCACCAGTTCGCGGAGCTGTCCGGCACGCACAGGGCGGTGCGCTACGACCGGCGCGGGTATGGGGGGTCGGCCGACCACGAGGGAGGGATCTCCCACCACGAGGACCTGCTGGGTCTGATGGACGCCCTGGACATCGAGGAGGCCGTCCTGGTCGGGGCGTCGTTCGGGGGAGCCCACGTCGTGGACGCGGCCTTGGCGGAGCCCGAGCGCGTGAGGGCGCTGGCCCTGGTGTGTCCGGGGATGTCCGGGCACACGTGGCCGGAGGCCTACGTGCGGGAGTCGCGGAAGATGCTGCTCTCGGCGGTGCCGTACGAGCGCCTGGCGACCTACCGGGCCGGCAACGCCGTTCCGGACCCCGCGGACGTGGCCGCGATGGCGGAGGCCCAGGCCCGCTTCATGGTGCTGGGTCCGGGTCGTTCTCCCGAGGAGATGCCGCTGGAGGCCTGGGACCTGACCCTGCTGATGCTGCGGGAGCTGTTCGCCCGCCGGTGGTCGAGCCCGCCCAACGACACCCGGTGGCCCGAACGTCCGGCCGGGGAACGGCTGCACGAGATCACGGCGCCGACCCTGGTCGTCAAGGGCCTGTCGGAGATCCCGCAGATCCAGGAGGTCGCCGACCTGTACGCGGAGGGCGTGCGCGACGCCCGGCTACGGGAGATGGCGCAGACCGGCCACCTGCCCTCGGTCGAACGTCCGGGAGAGCTGACCGCCCTGCTCACCGCGTTCCTGCACGACCTTCCCCGCAGCGGTTGAGCACGGGAGTCGCACCTCTATGTTCACGGGGACGCCACCGGCCGACGACACGGTCTCGTCCGGCCGCCGATCCCGCCGCTCCCGCGGACGAACGCCGCGCGGGAGTCCGACGGTGACGTGGGTTCAGGCCGGGCTGAAGACGACGACCGGTTTCATGTGGCCCGGGCGGTTCTCCCCCAACGCGACCACGGTCCCGTCCGGGGCGAACAGACCGACGGGGCCGTCGCCCAGAGAGCTCGGACCGATGCGGTTGCCGTGACGGATCGCGCGGGTCTCGGTCTCGTCCATGGTGCGGACCGGGAAGGCCGTGGCCACCGCCTGGGCGAGCGGGACCTGGGTGAACTCACCGGCGAGCTGGTCCAGGGTGCGGGCCTGCGACAGGTCGTAGGGGCCCACACGGGTGCGGCGGAGCGCGGCGAGGTGACCGCCGACCCCCAGGTCGGCGCCCATGTCCCGGGCGAGCGAGCGGATGTAGGTACCGCTGGAGCACGTGATGACCGCGTCCAGGTCCACGAAGACGCCCGCGGGATCCTCGACGCGACGGATGTCGCCCACCTCGAAGCCGGCGACGGTGACCTCACGGGCCTTGAGGGCGACCTCCTTGCCCTCCCGCGCGGCCTTGTAGGCGCGTTCGCCGTTCACCTTGATCGCGCTGACCTGCGGCGGCACCTGCCGGATGAGGCCGGTGAGCTTCGCGACGGCCGCGTGGACCGCGGCGTCGGCGACGTCGGAGGCGTCCGTCCGCACGCCGGGTTCACCCTCGGCGTCGTCGGTGTTGGTGACCAGCCCCAGCCGGATGGTCGCCTCGTAGGTCTTCTCGGTCAGGGTGAGGTGACCGAGCAGTTTGGTGCCCTTCTCGATCCCCAGCACCAGGACCCCGGTGGCCATCGGGTCCAGGGTGCCCGCGTGCCCCACTCGGCGGGTGCGCGCCAGCCCCCGGGTCTTGGCGACCACGTCGTGCGAGGTCCAGTCGGCGGGCTTGTCAACGACCACGACGCCGCTCTCGGCCATGGTGCTCCTTACGGGGAAGGGGGAAGGGCGGCGGCCACGGGCCGCCGCCCGGTGGTCACTCGTCCTCGTCGTCCTCACGAGGCGCCTTGTACGGGTCGGCCTCACCCGCGTGCCGGGCGCCGGTGGCCCGCTGGGCCACCTCCTCGTCGGACTTGCGCGCCTGGACCAGCAGATCCTCGATGTGCTGGGCGTTCTCCTGCACCTCGTCGATGACGAAGGTCAGGCTCGGCGTGTGACGGATGCCGGTCTGGCGGCCGACCTCGCTGCGGATCACGCCCTTGGCGCTCTCCAGGGCGGCCGCACTGGCCGCCTTCTCCTCGGGGGACCCGAACACCGTGTAGTACACCGTGGCGTCCCGAAGGTCCGCGGTGATACGGGCGTCGGTCACGGTGACGAATCCCAGGCGCGGGTCCTTGATCCGCCGGTCCAGCATCTCGGCGACGATGCGCTGGATCCGGTCGGCGATCTTCCGCGCGCGTGCTGCGTCGACCATCGTCAGTCTTCCTCTTCGTTGAAGAGCCGCTGCCTGGCGGACAGCAGCTCCAGTTCGGGACGGCCCGCGACGAAACGCTCGCAGGTGTCCATCTGGTCCCTGGCGTGGGCGGCCGTGGGCGCGACCACCGCGACACCGATCTTCGCCCGACGGTAAAGGTCGTGCTCGCCCACCTCCGAGACCGACACCGAGAACTTACGGCGCAGTTCGGCGATGACCGGCCGGACCATCGAGCGCTTCTGTTTGAGCGAGTGGACGTCTCCGAGGAGCACGTCCAGGGTCAGCGCCCCAACGTACAAGTGATCACCTGCGGTGTGTGAGCCGGCAAAGGCGGGGCCCCGGACACGAAAGGTCCGGGGCCCCAGGTGGATCGGTCCACGCGACTAGTCGCGGGGCTTCTCCTGCATCTCGTAGGTCTCGATGACGTCCTCGAGCCGGATGTCGTTGTAGCCGACACCGATACCGCACTCGAAGCCCTCGCGGACCTCGGTGGCATCGTCCTTGAAGCGTCGCAGCGACTCGACGGTGAGGTTGTCGGAGATGACGACGCCCTCGCGGATGAGTCGTGCCTTGCTGTTACGGCGGATGAGACCGCCGCGGACGATGGAACCGGCGATGTTGCCGATCTTGGGCACCTTGAAGACCTCGCGGACCTCGGCGCTGCCCAGCTGGACCTCCTCGTAGATGGGCTTGAGGAGACCCTTGACGGCGGCTTCGACCTCGTCGATGGCCTGGTAGATCACCGAGTAGTACCGGATGTCGACGCCCATGCGGTCCGCCAGCTGGCTGTTCTTGCCCTCGGGCCGAACGTTGAAGCCGACGATGATCGCGTCCGCGGACGACGCCAGGTTGATGTCGTTCTGCGTGATCGCACCGACACCACGACCGATGATCCGGATGCCGACCTCGTCGCCGCCCGAGTCGATCTTGAGCAGCGACTCCTCCAGAGCCTCCACGGAACCGGACATGTCGCCCTTGATGAGGAGGAGGAGCTCGGAGCGCTCCCCGTCCTTGATCGCGGACTGCCAGTTCTCCATGGTGACCCGGCGGGCCGACTTCGCCTGCTGGGCGAAGCGCTCGCGCGCCTCACGCTGCTGGGCGATCTGACGCGCCACCCGGTCGTCCTTGACGACCAGGAAGCTGTCACCGGCGCTGGGCACGTTGGTCAGACCCAGTACCTGGACCGGACGGGACGGCTCGGCCGACTGGACGTTCTCACCGTGCTCGTCGAGCATGGCGCGAACGCGGCCGTAGGCGTCACCACAGACGATCGAGTCACCGACGTTGAGCGTGCCCCGCTGGACCAGCACCGTGGCCATGGAACCGCGACCGCGGTCCAGGTAGGCCTCGATGGCCAGGCCCTGGGCGTCCATGTCCGGGTTGGCCTGCAGGTCGAGCTCGGCGTCGGAGGTCAGCACGATCGACTCGAGCAGGGCCTCGATGTTGTCGCCCTTGAGCGCGGAGATGTCCACGAACTGGACGTCACCGCCGAACTCCTCGGCGACGAGCCCGTACTCGGTCATCTGGGCGCGCACCCGCTGCGGGTCCGCTCCCTCGACGTCGATCTTGTTGACCGCGACCACGATCGGCACCTCGGCCGCCTTGGCGTGGTCGATGGCCTCGGCCGTCTGCGGCTTGACGCCGTCGTCGGCCGCCACGACCAGGACCGCGACGTCGGTGACCTTCGCACCACGGGCACGCATGGCGGTGAACGCCTCGTGACCGGGGGTGTCGATGAAGGTGATCCGACGCTCTTCGCCGTCCACCTCGGTCGCGACCTGGTAGGCACCGATGTGCTGGGTGATTCCGCCGGCCTCGCCGCTGACGACGTTGGTCTTACGGATGGTGTCCAGCAGTCGGGTCTTACCGTGGTCGACGTGACCCATGACGGTGACCACCGGCGGGCGGGGACGAAGGTCGGCGTCGCCGCCCTCGTTCTCACCGAACTCGATGGAGAAGGACTCCAGGAGCTCGCGGTCCTCGTCCTCGGGGCTGACGACCTCGATGGTGTACTTCAGTTCCTCGCCGAGGGCCTGAAGCGTGTCGTCGGGCAGCGACTGGGTCGCGGTGACCATCTCACCCAGGTGCATCATGACCTGGACGAGCGACGCCGGGTTGACGTCGATCTTGTCACCGAAGTCCGACAGCGAGGCGCCACGGGACAGGCGGATGACCTGGTTGTTGCCACTCGGGATCTTGACGCCGCCGAAGGACGGGGCCTGGAGGTCGTTGAACTCCTGACGCCGCTGCTTCTTCGACTTGCGGGCACGCCCGGGACGACCGCCCGGACGACCGAACGCACCGGCCGTTCCGCCACCGCGGCCACGACCGCCGCCACCGGGACGACCACCGAAACCGCCGGGACGACCGCCGCCGCCACCGGGACGCGGACCGGCACCGGCCGGGGCACCGCCCCGACCACGGCCACCGCCGCCACCGGGACGACCGCCGCCACCACCACGACCGCCGCCCGCGGGCGCGGCCGGACGGGACGAGGGCATGTTCATCGGGCTGGGACGCGGACCACCCGGACGCGGGGCACCGCCGCCGCCACCGGGACGCGGAGCGCCGGCCGCACCACCGGGGCGCGGAGCGCCCTGGCCGCCGCCCGGACGCGGAGCGCGGTCGCCGCCACCGGGACGCGGTGCGCGGTCGCCGCCCTGCGGGCCGGGACGCGGACCCGGACGGGGACCGCCCGGACGCGGAGCGCGATCGGCGCCACCGGGACGCGGTGCGCGGTCGCCGCCCTGCGGGCCGGGACGCGGACCCGGACGCGGGGCACGCTCGCCACCGGCGCCACCGGGACGCGGTGCGGACGGCTTGGAGCCCATGCCCGAGGCGTTGGACGCGAACGGGTTGTTACCCGGACGCGGGCCCGGACGGGGACCGCCCGGACGCTGGCCACGACCACCGTCACGGCCACCCTCGCGGCCGCCGTCACGACCACCGGAGCGCTCGCCGCGCTGGGGACGGTCGCCCCCACGCTGCTGACCACCGGCGGCCGGCTTCGGGCCGGGCTTGGGCGCGTCGCCGCGCGGGGCCTTCGGGCTCGGCTTCGGGCCGGGCTTGGGCGCGGCCTCGAAAGTGGGCGCCGCGGGCTTGTCGACCGGAGCCGCCGGCTTCTCGGCGGCCTCGACGACCTCGGGCTTGTCGGCGACCGCGTCGGGCTTGTCCGCCGGAGCGGACGGCTTCTCGGCCGCCGCGGGCTTGGCGGTCGGACCCGGCTTCGGGCCCGGCTTGGGCGCGGGCCCCGGCTTGGGGGCCGAGGGACGCGCGGAGGCGCCGGCGGAGGGCTTGGGTCCCGGCTTGGGAGCCGATCCACCCTTCTTGCCACCGTCGGAGCCGTCGTTGAAAGCTTCCTGTAGGCGTCGAACGACGGGGGCCTCTATCGTCGAGGACGCCGAACGAACGAATTCGCCCATCTCGTTGAGCTTGGCCAGAACGGCCTTGCTCTCTACACCGAACTCCTTAGCGAGTTCGTATACCCGGACCTTCGCCACTGCTCTCCTTCAGCTTCGGTCCGGGACATGGGCTCGTGCCGGACCGTCGTTAGCTTGAGTTACTCATCGCTGCGTACTCATCAGGCGCTCATCGCAATCTCGACCTGCTTCCTCATCGCTACACAACAATGGGCCGGCTCATACGTGCCGACACGGCACAGCACGCCGACCTCGGTCACTACAACCTCGAGGTCGGCCCAGACATTCCAACCCTATCCGGATCACGGCGCGCTCAGCCACGCGGGGCGTCGCCGAAAAGCGACGCCACACGTGAGAGGTCCCACCTGGTGGGACCTCCGCCCGTCCGGCTCCGGAAAGCGCGTGACCACGCTCTTCGGCGCTCCGCAAGTTCGAAGCACCGGGAATCGTGGTGCAGATAGGCTCCGCGCCCCGGACGTCGACCCCGGGTGTCGGGCTTGATGGCCATGCCCTCGGCCACCAGCCGCACGAGGTCGGACTGGACTGCCCGCGACCGACAGCCCACGCACGTTCGCACGGGACGGTCAGGACCGTCTCCGGCCACCCTATCGTGTCGGGACATCGTCGCGACCCGATCAGCCGGCCGAGGGGGCGTCATCGACGTCCGGGGCGGCGTTCTCGGTCTCACCGTCCAGCGGCTGGGAGGGCTCGGCGTCGGACCGGATGTCGATGCGCCACCCGGTGAGACGCGCGGCGAGGCGGGCGTTCTGGCCCTCCTTGCCGATGGCGAGCGACTGCTGGTAGTCGGGGACCACGACCCGCGCCACACGCGCGGCCATGTCGAGGATTTCCACTGAATTGACCCGGGCCGGGGACAACGCGTTCGCGACGAACACGGCGGGGTCCTCGGAGAAGTCGACGATGTCGATCTTCTCTCCGTGGAGTTCGGCCATGACGTTGCGGACCCGGCTGCCGAGCGGGCCGATGCAGGCGCCCTTGGCGTTGACGCCGCCCCGGTTGGAGCGGACCGCCATCTTGGTACGGTGACCGGCCTCACGGGCGATGGCCGCGATCTCGACGGTGCCGTCGGCGATCTCGGGGACCTCCAGCTCGAAGAGCTTGCGCACCAGGTTGGGGTGGGTGCGCGAGAGGGTGACCGAGGGGCCGCGGTGGCCCTTGCGGACCTGCACCACGTAGGCGCGCAGACGCTCGCCGTGCGTGTAGGCCTCGGTGGGGACCTGCTCCTGCGGGGGCAGGATGGCCTCGATCTTGCCGAGATCCACCAGGACGTTGCGCGGGTCCTTGCCCTGCTGGATGATCCCGGACACGATGTCGTGCTCGCGACCGGCGAACTCGCCCAGGGTCAGCTCGTCCTCGGCGTCGCGCAGACGCTGCAGGATGACCTGCTTGGCGGTGGAGGTGGCGATGCGACCGAACCCGGTGGGGGTGCCGTCGAACTCACCGACGACGACGCCCTCCTCGTCGGTCTCCGCGACCCACACCGTGACGTGGCCGGTGGAACGGTTGAGTTCCACGCGCGCCTTCTTCTCGGGGCCCTCCTCGCGGTGGTAGGCGATCAGGAGCGCGTCCTCGATCGCCTTGGCGACCAGTTCGACGGCGATGTCCTTCTCGCGCTCCAGGCTGCGCAGGACACTCATGTCAATATCCATGGGGCTCCCCCTCTAGTCCGCCGCGTCGGTGTCGGCTTCGCGGCGGAATTCCACCTGGACCTTGGCCTTGGCGATCGTGTCGTAGGCCAGGGTGCGGGTCCGACCCTTGACGTCCAGGGTGACGCCCTGGTCGTCGGATTCGGTCACGCGTCCGGTGAGGTCCCCGCCCTCGACGAGGTTCACCTTCACCAGGCGACCGCGGGAGCGGCGCCAGTGGCGGGGCAGGGTCAACGGACGCTCCACCCCGGGCGAGGTGACCTCCAGGACGTAGGGCAGTTCGCCCATGACGTCGGAGGTGTCCAGCGTCTCGTTGACGTCCTGGCTGATCTCTCCGACCGTGTCCAGGTCGACCCCGTCGTCGGAGTCCACGACCACGCGCAGCACGCGGCGTTTACCCGCCGGTGTCAACTCGACGCCCTCCAGGTCCAGCCCGGCCTCGGCCAGTACCGGCTCCAGCAGCTCGGCGATGCGCTCTTGACGCGCCTGCGCTCCCATGCGTGTCAGCCCCTCAAAACGGCGAAATCCCGCCCGCTCGGCCGTGGCCTTCGAACGGGGCGGTCCAGCTTTGTACGTAGTCTTCGATGCGTCCACTCCGCTTCCCGGAGTGGGACGCGAAAGCGCCGCACGTCGCGTGCGACGGCGGTTGTGGTGCAAGGGTATCCACTCCCGGACGCCCCCCAGGTCGCCCCGCGGGGCCGGGGCGCGCCGTCGGAGGCGGGACGGGGACCGCGAGTCGCTTCCTGGTAAGGGGTGTCGCCCCGGACCGGGCCCGTCGGTCGCCGTGGAAAGATGGATGCCGACCGCCACCGACCGCGGGGGCCGTCGACGCCGCCCCGGTCGCGGGGCACGGGAGGAGACCGCGTGGGCCAGGGGATCGTCAGCCGCCGCACGCTGCTGGGCGCCACGGCGACGGGCGTGGTGACGGCGGGTGCCGTCGTGGGTCTGAGCGGATGCGGAACGACCGACTGGTACCCCTACGACGTCACCCCGGACGTGCACGTCCTGCGCTCCCTGATCAGGGAGAAACAACGGACGGTGGACCGGTACGAGCGCGCCCTGACCGACGGCGCGGGCCCTCCCGAGCTGTTGGAGGGTTTCCTGGAGCACCACCTGTCCCACGTCGACGCGCTGTTGGAGTCCCTGCCCGAGGGTGTGGGCCCCTCCGAGGAGCCGGAGGCGTCCGGAGAACCGCGCGGGACCGAGGACGCCGCGACCGAGACCGATCCCACCGCGCCCTTGGACGCCGTGGGCCTGCGGCTGTTGGAGTCCGCGGCCGCCTCCTCCCGTCCGGACCAGGCCGCGGCCGTGACCGACCCGGGGCTCGCCCAGTTGGTGAGCGCGATCGGTGCCTGCGAGGCCGGGCACGCCCATCTGCTGGACCGGGCCTGAGGGTCCGGCATCGACGAGGTGAGGGAATCAGGTGAGCGACACTTCCGGACCGGCCGAGGGCGCCGGACCCACTGAGGAGCCGACCGAGGGCATGGACCCCACGGCCGAGGCCCTGGCGGAGGCGCTGAGCGCCGAGCACGCGGCCGTGTACGGGTTCGAGTTCGTCGGTGGCGCCGGCGACGAGGGGCGCCGTGAGCGCGCCTCGTCCGCGGCTCTGGAGCACAAGGCCCTGCGGGACGCACTGCGCGAGGCCGCGTTGGAGCGCGACCTGGAGGCACCTCCGGCGGCGGCCTCGTACCCGATCCCGGAGGGGCGGAGCGGTGAGGACATGGACGCGTTCGCGGCCGGTCTGGAGGGCGCCACGGTCGAGGCCTACCTGTGGCTGACCGCCTCTCCCGACACCGACCTGCGGATCACGGCCGCACGAGCGCTCCAGGAGGCGACGCTGAGGTCGCTGCGCTGGGGCGCGCCACTGGACGTCCTGCCGGGGTTCGAGCGCCCGTAGGCTCCGACCGGCCACCACGCACGAGGGGCTCCCACGAAGGTCCGTGGGAGCCCCTGCGCGTGTGCGCGCTAGGACCCGCAGGCGGCGACGGTGCGGTCGACGATCTCCTCGACGGCGACGTCGGAGCGCTCACCGCTCGCGCGGTCGCGCAGCTCGACGAGGCCCTCCTTGAGGCCGCGTCCCACGATGACCGTGGTGGGGATGCCCAGCAGCTCGGCGTCGTTGAACTTCACCCCGGGGGCGGCCTTGCGGTCGTCCACGAGCACCCGCAGGCCGCGGGCCTCCAGTTCGCCGCCGATGCGCAGCGCCTCCTCGACCTCGTTGCCCTTGCCCGTCCCGACGACGTGCACGTCGGCGGGGGCGACCTCACGCGGCCACACGATGCCCTTGTCGTCGTGGGACTGCTCGATGATGGCGGCGACCGCGCGGGAGACGCCGATGCCGTAGGAGCCCATCGTGATGCGGCGGGGCTTGCCGTCGGGGCCCAGAGCGTCGACCTGGAAGGCGTCGGCGTACTTGCGGCCCAGCTGGAAGATGTGGCCGATCTCGATCCCGCGGGCCGTGTAGAGGGTGCCCTGTCCGTCCGGGGAGGGGTCGCCGTCGCGCACCTCGGCGACGTCGATGGTGCCGTCCGGCGTGAAGTCGCGCCCGGCGACCAGGTCGATGACGTGGTGGTCGGCCTCGTCGGCGCCGGTCACCCAGGCGGTGCCGGTGGCCACCCGGGGGTCGACCAGGTAGCGCACCTTGTTGTCGATGAGGGCCTTGGGGCCGATGTAGCCCTTCACGAGGAAGGGGTTCGCGGCGAAGTCGGCCTCGTCGACGATGGCGACCTCGGCGGGCTCCAGGCTCGCCTCCAGCCGTTTGAAGTCGACCTCGCGGTCGCCGGGGAGACCGATGGCGAGGAGCTCCCAGTCGTCGGAGCCGGGCACCCGGGTCTTGACCAGGACGTTCTTGAGGGTGTCGGCCTCGGTGAAGTCGCGGCCCAGGTCGGCGCCGTTGAGGAAGTCGACCAGGGTATGGATGGTCGCCGTGCCGGGAGTGTGGTGGACGCGCGCCTCGGGCACGGCGCCCGGGTCCGACGCCTCGGGCACGGGGACGCGCACGGCCTCGACGTTGGCCGCGTAGCCGGACCCGGTGCTGCGCACGAAGGTGTCCTCGCCGGTGGGCGCGACCGCCAGGAACTCCTCGGAGGCCGAACCGCCCATGGCGCCGGAGGTGGCCGAGACGATGACGTACTCGAGACCGAGCCGGTCGAAGATCCGGATGTAGGCGGCGCGGTGCCGGTCGTAGGACTCCTGGAGACCCTCGTCGTCGATGTCGAAGGAGTAGGAGTCCTTCATGTGGAACTCACGGCCGCGCAGGATGCCGGCGCGGGGACGCGCCTCGTCGCGGAACTTCTCCTGGATCTGGTACAGGACCACCGGGAAGTCCTTGTAGGACGAGTACTCGCCCTTGACCAGGAGGGTGAAGAGCTCCTCGTGGGTCGGGCCGAGAAGGTAGTCGCCGCCCTTGCGGTCCTTGAGCCGGAAGAGGGTGTCGCCGTACTCCTCCCAGCGGCCGGTGACCTCGTAGTACTCCTTGGGGAGCAGCGCGGGGAGCAGGACCTCCTGGCCGCCCATGGCGTTCATCTCCTCGCGGACCACGCGGGAGACGTTCTCCAGGACGATCTTGCCCAGGGGCAACCAGCTGTAGACGCCGGGGGCGGCCCGTCGAACGTAGCCGGCGCGCACGAGCAGCTTGTGGCTCGGCACCTCGGCGTCCGCCGGGTCCTCACGCAGGGTGCGCAGGAACAGGTTCGACATCCGCAGTAGCACGGCCACTCCTCGGTGAACGCGCCCGAAGGACCCCGGGCGCGGTGATCGGAAAAACGTCGGGTCGACCCAGGCTAGCGCCCCGGCGGTGGGGTTCGCGCGCCGGTTTCACGGGGGTGGTCGGTGCGCCTACCGTGGAGGGATCTTCACAGGAGACGGGACGGGAACATGGGTCGACGCGTGCGTGACAGGGTCGAGGCCGAGGAGGAGGTCTCGGTCGTGCCCGGGGTGGAACTGCTCGCCGACGCGGACCGGCCCGGTTCGTGGTTCCTGCTGGTGGAGGGCACTCCACAGTCCCATGTGGACCTGTCCGACCCCACCTATCTGGACTTCTCGTACGTCCGCCGGATCGCGCACGCGGTCGACCTCGTGGCCCCGGAGGGCGAGGCGATCGACGCGCTCCACCTGGGCGCCGGAGCGCTGACGGTGGCACGGTACGTGGCGCACACCCGGCCGGGGTCGCGCCAGCGGGCGGTGGACGTGGACGCCGCGCTGGTGGAACTGGTGCGGCGGCGTCTGCCCTGGGACCGGCGGGCGCAGCTGCGAGTGGGGATCGGTGACGCCCGGGAGTGGATCGCGGCACGGCACGACGACAGCGCCGACGTGGTGGTGGCCGACGTCTTCGCCGGGGCGCGGACCCCCGCGCGGCTGACGTCGACGGAGTTCTACGCCGAGGCGGCCCGGGTCCTGCGCCCCGGCGGGTTCCTGGTGGTCAACGTCGGTGACGGTTACGCCCTGAAGCACACGCGAGCGCAGGTCGCGACCGTGCGCTCCGTGCTGCCGCACGTGGTGATGTCCGCCGAGCCGGGGGTGATGCGCGGACGCCGGTTCGGCAACCTGGTGGTGGTCGCGGGGCACCGACCGCTGCCGGAGGAGGCCCTGGGCCGGGCCGCGCACCGCGACCCCGAGATGGCGCGGTCGGTGGCCGGGGAGGACCTGGACCGGTTCGTCTCCGGACACGGGCCGGTGCACGACGCCGACGCCGTGGACTCCCCCGCGCCGCCCGTCGACCTCTTCTGATCCTCGGGGCGTGATCCTGGGACGGACCGGAGACCCTCCGCCATGTCCACATGAGGACATGTCATGACACGGCGTGCGGCTATCCCCTAGATTCTCGGGACATGCGCACCTCCCCCCGCCCCCAGGACGTGCACGGGGCCGAACC
>NZ_QOCZ01000107.1 GCF_018207095.1 Nocardiopsis sp. MG754419
GGGTGGGGGTCTGCCAATGTACGCGAAGGAGGTCGGGCTCATGGTGCCACCGCCGGTGTGACGTGCTCGCGCGGTTCTCGCGTGGCCGCGGGCGCTCCACGTCCGGCCGCACGACGGCGGGCCGGTCGTGAGTGCCGGTCAGAGCTGGTCCTCGCGAGCGCGGCGCGGCGGCGCGGGGCCGAGGTCGCCCCTCGGAGCGGCCGGTCGGTGGGACGGTGTCCGGCACCGGGTTCCGGGGGTGCGGCCGCCGCGTGGTGCCGGGCCGTCTCCACCGGCCGCGATGGCAGGGGAAGGTGAGCGGAGCGGTCGGTGCAGGTGCGCTCGCCGAACGCACCGACGCTCGGGAGCGGATCCCGCGTCCTGTCCGGTACGTCGCCACGACCGTGACACGGTTTCTCTCTACGGTGGGGGTCATGAACAGTATCGAAGCCGAGATCGACGACTATCTCGACCGCTACGCCGCCACCCTCACCTCCTTCGACGCCCCGGCGGCGGCCGACCTGTGGGGGCGGCCGGGCATGATCCTCAACGATCAGCAGGGCGCGGGCGTCCTGGAGTCCCGGGAGGCCATGGTCCGCGGTCTGGAGCAGTCCTACCCGCTGTACCGCGAACTCGGTCTGGCCTCCGTCGGGTACGAGCGCCTGAGCCACACGCCGCTGAGCGAGACGATCGTGCTCGTGCGTGTCCGTTGGCTGTTCTACGACGAGGACGGCGCGCAGCTGACCGACAGTTTCGCGAGCTACATCGTGCGCCGAGGCGAGGAGGGGCTACGGGCGTACGTGTGCGTCCCCGAGGACGACCTGGAGAAACTGCAGGCCCTGGCCACGGAGAAGGGGATCGACCTGTTCGGCGGGACCCCGTGAACCCGCTGCTCGGACCGGCCCCGGGGGCGGTCCCGGGGTGGCGGGGGCGACCTCGCTCGGGGACCCCTCGGCCCGCCGGGTAACGTACTGGCAACAACCGTGAAACACCCACGGAACATCGATCACGCCGTCCTCGCCCCGGGCCTCGTCTCGGGGGGTCGTGGGCGTTGAAGGGACTCTCTTTCCACATGGCCTCTGTCAGTACGTCCGGACTCGAACACCACCACCCCGGCGTGCGTTCGGCCTTCGAGCACGTGGTGCGACGCAACCCGGACGAGCCCGAGTTCCAACAGGCCGTCCTGGAGGTGCTCGAGAGCCTCTCCCCGGCTCTGACCAGCCACCCCGAGTACGCCGACCAGCGTGTGCTGGAGCGCCTGTGCGAACCGGAGCGTCAGATCATCTTCCGGGTGCCCTGGCGTGACGACCAGGGCAACGTGCACGTCAACCGTGGTTTCCGGGTGGAGTTCAACAGCGCGTTGGGCCCCTACAAGGGCGGGCTGCGCTTCCATCCGAGCGTGAACCTCGGGGTCGTCAAGTTCCTGGGGTTCGAGCAGATCTTCAAGAACGCCCTGACCGGCATGGGCATCGGTGGCGGCAAGGGCGGCAGCGACTTCGACCCCAAGGGCCGCTCCGCCACGGAGATCGAACGTTTCTGTCAGTCGTTCATGACCGAGCTCCACCGCCACCTCGGCGAGTACACCGACATCCCCGCCGGTGACATCGGTGTGGGCGCCCGCGAGATCGGCTACCTGTTCGGTCAGTACCGGCGGCTGTCCAACCGCTGGGAGGCCGGGGTCATCACCGGCAAGGGGCTGGACTGGGGCGGATCCGCCGTGCGCACCGAAGCCACCGGCTACGGGGCGGTGATGTTCACCCAGCGCATGCTCGAACGCAACGGGCGCGGACTCGAGGGACTCAAGGTCGTGGTGTCCGGGTCGGGCAACGTGGCCATCTACGCGGTGGAGAAGGCCCGGCAGTTGGGTGCCACCGTCGTCGCCTGCTCGGACTCGGCCGGCTACGTCGTCGACGAGAAGGGGCTGGACCTGGACCTGCTCAAGCAGATCAAGGAGGTCGAGCGCGCGCGCATCAGCGTCTACGCCGACCGTCGCAAGAGCGCGCAGTACGTCGAGGGCGGCAGTGTGTGGGACGTCCCCTGCCACGTGGCGCTTCCCGCCGCCACCCAGAACGAACTGGACACCGACGCGGCCAAGGCGCTGGTGAGCAACGGTGTGCTGGCCGTGGCCGAGGGCGCGAACATGCCCACCACCCCGGAGGCGGCCAAGGTGTTCCGTGAGGCGGGCGTGCTGTTCGCCCCGGGCAAGGCGGCCAACGCCGGTGGGGTGGCCACCAGTGTGCTGGAGATGCGCCAGAACGCCCGTCGCACCTCCTGGTCCTTCGAGCACGCCGAGTCGGAGCTGGCCGAGACCATGGCCGGTATCCACGACCGGTGCGAGGAGGCGGCCGAGCGGCACGGCGCCAAGGGCGACTACGTGCTCGGCGCCAACGTGGCCGGGTTCGAGATGGTGGCCGACGCGATGCTGGCCCAGGGACTGATCTGACGGCCGCGGCCTCGTCACGTCGCTGACGGGACCCCGCGCGGTCGGGTGGCCGCGCACCCACGGGGGTGCGCGGCCACCGTCGTGCGCGGCGTCCGGTACACCTCGGTCGGGGGACCCGTCCCGGTCACGGCGAGGTTCACGTGGCCGTGTGAGGGCGGTCGGCCCTCCCACGGCCACGGTTCAGACGTGTGCGATGCCCGCACCGAAACACGCTCCGGTCGGGTGCGGGGCGTGCTACCAGCGGTGGTGGACGTGGGGGCGCAGGAGTGCGTCGTAGACCTCACGGACCCGATCGTGGGTCGCGGCGTCCAACGGCGGCAGATGCGCGGCCGCCGCGTTGCCGCGGGCCTGGTCGGCGTTGCGGGCACCGGGGATGACGGTGCTCACCCCGTCCTGGTCCAGGATCCAGCGCAGCGCGAACCCGGCCATGGTGGCACCTTCCGGGACCAGGGGGCGCAGACGCTCCACGGCCTCCAGCCCGGCCGCGTAGTCGACACCGGAGAAGGTCTCTCCCTGGTCGAACGCCTCACCCCGGCGGTTGAAGGTGCGGTGGTCGTTCTCGCCGAAGGCGCTGTCGGCCGTGAGCTTGCCCGAGAGCAGTCCGCTGGCCAACGGGACGCGGACGATGACGCCCACACCGGCGGCCTTGGCCGCGGGAAGGACCTTCTCCAGCGGCTTGGGGCGGAAGGCGTTGAGGATGACCTGGATGCTCGCCACATGGGGGCGGGCGATGGCCGCCAGAGCCTGGTCGCAGGTCTCCACCGACACCCCGTAGGCGCGCATGCGCCCCTCGTCCACCATCGCGTCCAGGTCGTCGAAGACGGCGTCGGTGTCGATGACGGCGCTGGGCGGACAGTGCAGTTGCACCAGGTCGATGGTGTCCACACCGAGGTTGCGGCGGGAGTCGTCGTTCCAGGCACGGAAGTTGCCGGGGTTGTAGTGGGCGGGCTCCTGGGCCATGCGGCGGCCCATCTTGGTGGCCACGGTCAGGTGGGGGTGCTCCTTGAGCAGCCGTCCGATGAGGCGTTCGCTGCGGCCGTCGCCGTAGACGTCGGCGGTGTCGACGAAGGTGACACCCTCCTGCACCGCGGTGTCGAGCGCGTGCATGGCGTCGGTCTCGCCGACCTCGCCCCAGTCCGAGCCGATCTGCCAGGAACCGAAGCCCACGGCGCTCACGGGGCCGACCGTACCGAGTTCGCGTGTGTCCATGGTCGTCGATCCTAATCCCGACCGACGGTGTTCCCGGAAGGGTGGGTCGGTCCGTGGCCGAGGGTCAGGAGCGGAGGGGAGGGCCGACGTCGAAGGCTCCACGGGCCATCGCCTCGACCAGCCTGTGCACCCGGGCCCGGTCCAGTTCCCGCTGGGGACGGTTGACCAGGGTGAACAGGGTGGCCTGGTAGAGGGTGATCAAGCTGTCGATGGTCTCGGGGGAGGCCGATGTCCCCGGTTGCCGGTGCCGTAGGGAGGAGTCCGAGAACGCGGTGTCCTCCACCCGGGCCGGAACGGCGGCCAGAGCGGGGCGCCGCCGCGCCTCCGCCTGGAGCTCGAAGACGGCCGGGTAGCGCTCGCGCAGGGTGGTGGCGCCCCACAGGGACTCGGTGATCATCTCGACCAGGCTCGGGGAGGCGCCCTCGGGGATGGGCCGCTCCGTGGTGGTGGCGTCGGCCATCTCGGCCAGGTGGAGTTCGACGACCCGTTCCGTCGCCGTGATGAGGAGCCTCTCGCGGTCGCGGAAGTGGTTGGTGGCGGTTCCCGGCGCCTGCCTGGACGGCGCGGTGGGTCAGGGCGCCGGTACGGCTGGTCGGCCCCGCGCACGCACCCGATCCGGGGCGGGCCCTGCGTGGGTTCGACTCCCTGCGACGCCCACGGTGCCGGTCCCTGGCCCGACAGGCGCGGGCCGTCGCCCGGATCGGCGCGGACCTCGGTCCGGGGCGGCGGCAGAGGTGCGCAACGCGCTCTTTCGTCGGATCCCCGTGCACGCCCTCGCCAGGGCGGGCGCGCATCTGGTGCGGTGGACGCCGCCCCCGCCCCTGACGTCCCGGGAGACCCTCTGATGCGACACCCAGGCCGGTCCGGGCCGCGACGTTGAACACGGACACCGGGCCGGTCTAGGGTCGACGACCATGAACGATCCTCGTGTGCCTCCGCCGTTCGTCGCCGACGAGCGCGCCATGCTCACCACCTGGCTGGATTGGCACCGTCAGACCCTGGAGGTGAAGTGTCAGGGCCTGAGCGAGGCGTGGTTGCGGGAACGGTCGGCCCCGCCGTCGGCGATGTCGCTGCTGGGACTGGTACGGCACATGGCCTCGGTGGAGTGGGCCTGGTTCCGCTTTCGCCTGGAGGGGAGCGACGTGCCCAACCCGATCAAGGGCCCCGGCGACCCCGACGCCGATTTCCGGGACGTGGACACCGCCTCGGCGGAGGAGTCCTTCGCTCTGTGGCACACGGAGATCGCGCACGCCCGTGAGGTGTCGGCCTCGTTGTCGCTGGACGCCCTCGGCAAGCGGCAGCGCCACGGTGAGGACTGCTCGCACCGGTGGGTCCTGGTGCACATGATCGAGGAGTACGCCCGTCACAACGGCCACGCCGACCTCCTCCGGGAGCGGATCGACGGGGCCACGGGGGAGTGAGACCGGCCGGCCCGCGCCGACTCCGGTGAAGGAGACGGCCCGGGCGGCTCCTTCACCGACCGGCCACCGTTCCCGTGGGACCTTCCTGGCGAGGTGGCCTCGGTGGGCGGAAGACCAGGGGCCACCGCTCCCGCCCGACGGTTCGCCGTGCGGTGCGTGCGGGAGCGAGGGAGCCTCGGAACACCACCGGAACCGGAGCGGGCGCCCTCCCCCCGATCGAGGATCCCCGCCATGGACGATGGTCCCGCTACCCTGATGACGGGCCTCGACGCGGCCCGCCGCCCGCGCCGTCACGACGGCATGGTGAACGCGTCGAACTCGAACGTTCCATGGTCGCTTTCCGAGGTGCCCACGGCCGGAAACGCGGGCACCGCCGAACCCACGGCACCGGAACGGACCGTGCACCATGACCATCGACGAGGACGCGCCCGGCGGCCCCACCATGGAGGTCATCGACCCCTTCGGCAACGTTCTGAGACCGTGCCGGCCGACCGACTGACCCGCGGTGGGGAGTGTCGGGACCGTCCACGGCCCCGGCACTCCCGGTGCTCAGAGAGCCTGGGCGCGAGCGATGTGGTCGGTGAGCAGCGGCCTCAGGGACTCGGGCAGGGTCTTGGCCGGCGCACGGACGCCGGACTCGGCGATCAGGCCCCGCTGGCGCAGGCATTCCTTGCGGATGGCCAGAGCGATCCCCACCTGCTGCTCGAAGGTGATGAGCGGCAGGTACTCCAGCAGCGCGGAGCGGCTGCGCTCCGGGGCGGACGGGTCCCAGGCGTTGACGCACTCCACGAGGGCCTCCGGGTAGGAGAACCCGGTCATCGCGCCCGCGGCGCCACAGGCGAGCTCGTCGAGCAGGTTGATGCCGCCCAGACCGCCGAAGACGGGCACGTCGCACCGCGCGACGAGTTCGGCCACCGCGGCGGGGGTCGGCGGCGCCTCGGCCTTGACCGCACTGATGTAGGGGGTGCGCGCAACGAGGTCACCGAGGACGGCGGCGGAGATCCGCACACCGCTCACCACCGGGTAGTCCTGCACCACCAGGTCGGCGCCGGTGGCCTCGTGGACGGCGGCCAGGTGGGCGCCGAGGACCTGCGGGTCGGGGCTGTTGACCTGGACCATGGCCCCCGCGAGCCGGTCGCCGACCAGCTCGACGGCGGTCGCCGCCTCGTCGATGGTCGGAGCCGTGCCCAGGCTCGTGCAGCCCACGACCAGCGGCAGGTCGGTCGCGGCCAGGACGGTCTCCAGGACCAGGCGGCGCTCGTCGCGGTTGAGCTGCGCGGCCTCCCCGAAGACCCCCAACACGGTGAACCCGGTGACACCGGCGCTCTCGGCGTGCTCGACCAGCCGCTCGATCCCGACCGTGTCGACCTCCAGGGACTCACCCTTGAAAGGTGTGGCCAGCACGCCCCACACACCCGGTCTCATCAGGTCGCTCATGCTCAACTCCCGTTCATCCACGTCGTCATCGGCGTCCAAGATTGGCACAGACGATGGACGCGGTTCCGGGTGGGGTCGGATCAGGTGCGCATTCGACCTTCCCGGGGATCCGCAGGTCCGCCCATCAGGAGGATCGGGAGAACCCCGCCGTGCCCTCACCCCGGCCCGTGGGCATCGCGGGGAGGGTCACGTGTTCGAAGCAGGGCGACCACTGCAGAGGGGGACATGGGGCCGTGGATCCGGCGCGGTGGTCCTCCGCTCCGGTGCCGGAGGGCCCGGTGAGCGCGGCGGCCCACCGAGCCTCTCCAAGGCCGGGAGCGGGATCAGGCCAGGGACTTGGACAGGTCCTTGACCACGGTGCGTTCGGGGGTGAAGCACACCAGCCGGGCGTCGTCCGCGAAGTGGCGGAAGTCGGGGTGCCAGGTCGCGTCGTCGTCGCCCAGGTAGCGGCGCAGTTTCCGTCTGGCGCGCACCGGGTCGAACGCCATCACCTCGGCGGTTCCTCTCATGATCACCTGAAGGAATTCCTGACGCTTCAGGTCACAGGTGTCCACCACCACGGCGGTGCGAGGGTCCCGTGCCAGATGCCGGGTCATCACCGCCTACTCCCCGGTGATCCACCACAGTCGTTCCTCCTCCCAGAGGAACCAGACCGGTCGGATGGTGGGTGCGCCCGAGGCGTTGACGGTGG
Organism: Nocardiopsis sp. MG754419; assembly: GCF_018207095.1. Taxonomy (GTDB): domain Bacteria; phylum Actinomycetota; class Actinomycetes; order Streptosporangiales; family Streptosporangiaceae; genus Nocardiopsis. The sequence goes on from NZ_QOCZ01000107.1 coordinate 7,181, forward strand.
AGACCCGCGCGACCAGGGGTTGCCCGAGGAAGGCGTCGACGTCGAAGGGATGCGGCTGCGGGGGGTGGGAGGGTTCACGCATCCTCTCAGGCTAGAGAGGATCCCGGGCCCCGGGAAGGGCGATCTCGGTACCTGTGGACACCTCGACGCGGCGCCCCCCGGGAAACAAGAGAGACACCTCAGTAATGACCGACCGGGGCTCCCTCGTGGCCGACCCGGACCGTGTGGGTCACCCAGCCGCGCCCTGTGCTCTGGTGAAGCTGGAAGCCGGGGGAGGCGTGGACGTATCCCGGGGGGCCGTCGCTGTTCATGCGCAGCGCGCTCTGCCTGTAGGTGCTGGGCGCCGTGGACAGGATGGCGTGCGCGAAGGAGGTGAACGTCGACCGGTGGACGTGGCCCGCCAGGACCCGGACGACATGCGGGTGGCGGGCGATCACCTCCTCCAGCTCCGCTCCGTCGGACAGGCCCATACCGTCCAGGAACGGGATGCCGACGGGCACGGGGGGATGATGCAGGCACACTACGGCCGGCACGTCGGGCCGCCGTCGCAGGGCCGCGTCCAACCACGTCCGCTGTTCCTCGCCCAGGCGCCCGCCGGGAGAACCGAGGACGAGGGAGTCCAGCACGACCACAGTGACCCCGAGGTGCTCCACCAGGTATCGGGTGCTCCGGCCCTCGCCCAGATGAGGTCCGCCCCCGAAGGCGTCTCGCAGCGTCTCACGGTCATCGTGGTTGCCGGCGGCCAGGTGCAGGGGCAGGGGAAAGTGGTCGAGGATCTCACGCAGAGCGGCGTATTCGTCGGGCAGGCCGTGGTCGACCAGGTCACCGGTGATGATCACGCACGTCGGCCGCGGGTCGAGCGTCAGCACTTCGCCGAGCGCCCGGTGCAGGCCGGCGGCGGGTTCGGCCGCAAGTGCGCCACTGGTGACGTGCGGATCACTGAGGTGTGCGACGGAAAGGGTCATGGGCGTCAGCCTGTCCGCCACCCGACCCACGGGCAAGGGGTTCCGCCCGGGGCGCAGGGCGCGGTGAAGGGCTCGCGCCGGTCCCCGGTGCCGGGGACCACGCCAGGAGAGCCGGGGGACCGTCGACGCCCCTCGGGAAAACCCCGTGACAGCAGGAGGGCGGTCTCCGACAATGCGCACATGGTCGATCGACACTTCTCCGAACCGGACCTGGCCGAACTCTACGATCACTTCAGCCATTGGCGGGTCACGCCCCAGGACGACTTCTATCTCGACCTGGTGATGGACGCGCGGTCCGTCCTCGACGTGGGCTGCGGGACCGGCAAGCTTCAGAGGGAGGCACGCCGCCACGGTCACACCGGCCGCCTGGTGGGGCTGGACCCCTCCCGCGCGATGTTGGACGTGGGGGCCCGGGAGCTCGGCGACATCGAATGGACCCTCGGGGACCTGCTCCACGGACCCTACGACGAGCAGGCGGGCGGACCCTTCGAGAACGCGTTCGACCTGGTCGTCATGAGCGGCCACGCCTTCCAGGTGTTCCTCACCGACGAGGAGGTGCGGACCAACCTGGCCGCGGTACGCCGGGCCCTGACCCCCGATGGTCGGTTCGTCTTCGAGACGCGCAACCCGGGTGCTCGGGCCTGGGAGGCGTGGAACCCCGAGCGGAAGCGCACGGTGGTCGGCCCCCGAGGTCGCGAGGCCACCTGCGTGCACCGCCTGCGCGGGCTGGAGGGCGATCTGGTCACGTTCACCTCCGACTACCACCTGGAGGGTTGGGACGGGCCCCGGGTCAGTCGCAGCACGTTGCGGTTCCTGGACGTCGGTCGCCTCAACGGGTTCCTGGCCGAGGCGGGGCTGCGGGTGAGCGCCCAGTACGGGTACTGGGATCGCACCGCGCTGCAGGACATCAGCGAGGAGATCATCACCTTCGCCCGACCCGTCTGATCCGTGACGGCGGACCCGCCCCCGGTCCCGGCGTGGAGCGAGGTCCGTCCGGCGTCGGACGGACCTCGCTCCACGCTCAGACGAAGGGCCCGTCGCTGTCGAAGACGCGGTCGGCGAACCGGTCGCCGATCCGATGGTGGGTGGCGGCGTCCGGGTGCAGCCCGTCGGGCAGGGGCAGCTCGGCGAAGTCGTCCTCCCCGTACAGCTCCCGTCCGTCCAGGTAGTGCAGGTTCGTGTCCTGGGCCGAACGCTCGCGCACCACGCGTTCCAGCTCTCGGCGGATGGTGGTGAGCGTGAGCCGGGTGGGGTCAGAGGGGTCTCCCGTGGCCGTGAACCCGACCCGGCCCTCCCGGAGCGCCTCCGGATCGAGCGCACCCGGTCCCGGTGTGTGTTCGTGGACGGGGCAGTAGATCGCCGAGACCACGACCAGGGGAACCTCGGGGTGGCCGTCGCGCAGGGTGTCGAGGAAGCCGTGCACGGCCGGCCCCAACGCGCGCAGACGCATGAGGTCGGCGTTGGCCAGGTTGATGCCGAGTTTGACGCTGATCAGGTCGGCGGGGGTGTCGCGCATGGCCCGCGCGGTGAAGGGGTCCAGGAGGGCGCTGCCGCCCAGCCCCAGGTTGATCAGGTCCACACCGCCGCGGTCGGCGGCGATCACCGGCCAGATGGTGGTGGGACTCGCGGCGTCGGAACCGTGGCTGATGGAGCTGCCGTGGTGCAGCCATACGCGGCGACCGGAGGCGCCCACCGGTGCGACGGGCGCGTCGGTGCGCAGGGCCACGAGTTCGGTGGTCTCGTTGTGCGGCAGCCAGATCTCGACGTCCTTGAGCCGGTCGGGCAGGCCGTCGAAGCGCAGTGTGCCCGCGTCGCCGGGCGTGGTGGCGAAGGTGCCGGTGGTCATGTCGATCTCCAGCACGTCGCCTCCGGCGACGGTGCCCTGCGCGGTGAGTCGACCGTCCACACGCAGGTCGTAGACACCGTCAGGTCGCGGCGGGGTGCCCACGTAGCGACGTTTGGTGGGGACGGTGTCCAGCTCGATCACGGTGGCCCGGGTGCGCAGGGCCAGGCGCACGCCGGAGGGTTGGGACTCGGCCATGGCCAGCTGAGGATCGGTGTTCCTGCTGCGGGCCAGGGAGGGCAGGCGGTGGGGCGCCAGGCCCCGCTCGGTGCGTTCCACCTCCAGGGCGCCCTGGATCAGGTCCGGGGTCAGCGGTGCGGTGGTCGGGTGTGCGTTCATGGTGTCGGGCCTCGCGTGGGTCGGGCACGCGGGTGCCCGAGGTGTGCAGGGATCAGGGGGCGGGCCAGTGACGCAGCAGGGAGTCCAGCGCGTCCAGCGACCGTACCCAGGTCTGGTCGGAGTCGGGGGAGCTGTGATCGAACCCCCCGCTCATCTCCAGGTCGACGTAGCCGTGGAAGACGCCGCCGAGCAGGCGCACCGCGTGGGTGCGGTCGGGTTCCTCCAGCTCGTAGCCGCGCAGGATCGCCCGGGTCATCTGGGAGATCCGGGGGCCGGCGCTGCGTGCGGCGGTCTCGGGGTCCAGGCGGTACCGGGCCGCGGTGTGGCGGCCCGGGTGCGCGCGGGCGTAGTCCCGGTGGACGTCGGCCAACGCGACGAGCGCCTCCTTGCCGGAGCGGCCGGCGATCGCGTCGGCGGCCCGGTCGGCCAGCTCTTCCAAGGCGAACAGGGCGATACGGACCTTGAGGTCCTCGGAGTTGCGCACGTGCGAGTACAGGCTCGCGACCCTGACGTCGAAGCGTCGGGCCAGTTCGGAGACGGTGACCCTATCGAACCCGACCTCGTCGGCCAAGGCGGCCCCGGCCTCGGTGACTCGACGTGTGTTCAGTCCGGCGCGTGCCATGCGCACCTCCTCTTCCTAAGGTCAATGTACATCTACCTAAATCCTTTAGGCAAAAGTGGATAGGATGATGGCAGGATCACGGCGCGGCACTCCGTTACGGACATGCCCGCGCACCGACGGGTCGGCATCGGCCCGCGCGATCACCGAAGACCAACCGGAGTACCGCCTCGGGCCCGGGTGGGGGAGACTGCAGGCGATGATCCGGAAGGCCGTCCTCGGCCGTTTCCCTGCGCAGGAGGTGCCCGTGTTCTTCTTCTACAACAGCCGCTGGGGCTGTGTGACGTCGGTGCTGGTCTCGGCCGCCGTGACCCTGCTGGTGTTGTTCCTGCTCGGCTGGATCTGACCGGCCGGAGCCGGTGGCACCGCCCCGTGGGGCCGCCGTGATCCGGGGCGATGCTCTCGGGCCACGGCGCCGTCGGCCGGGTCGGCGCCACACGGGCCGACCCGGGAACGGCCACCGAACCACGGAGACGCCTCTCAGGACTCGTGGGCGATCCGGCGCTGTATCCCGTCCAGCAGGGCCTCCAGTCCGAAGCGGAGGGTCTCCCACGCCTCCTGCTCGATGTAGGGCTCCTGGGAATCCTCGTTCTCGAACGCACCGTCGGCGCTCATCAACGCCAGGGTGGGGAAGCGCTCGGAGAAGTCGGGCACCAGCTCCTCCAGCTGCTCGGAACGGGCGTACCACCACTCGTCCTCGGGCACCCCGGTGACCGCCTGTGCCTGACGGGCCTCGGCGGCGGTGCGCACCATACCCCGGACCAGGTTGAGCAGACTGCCGTAGACGTCACCGATGGCCTTGGGCGCCAGCCCGGCTGCGTGCAGCAGAGTGGCCAGCGACTCGTGCAGACGGAACTCGCCGGGCCCCAGGACGGGGCGGGCCTGGGAGATCTCCAGGGTCCAGGGATGACGCAGGTAGAACCGCCACAGCAACCCCACCCACGCGTGGGTCCGCGCACGCCAGTCCAACGCCTCGTCGATCTCGGAGCTCTGCTCGGCCTCCTCCGCCAGTTCGGTGAAGGCCTGGTCGTACATCAGGTCGATGAGCTCGTTCTTGCTGGCCACGTACGTGTACAGGGACATCGCTGTCCGCCCCAGCCGTTCACCGACGGCGCGCATCGACAGCGCCTGCAGGCCCTGGGCGTCGGCGATCTCGATGGCGGTGCCCACGACCAGACCCACACTCAGCTCCGGCTTGGGCCCGGGCGCGACGCGTGCGCCCGCCTCCGGTTCGCGCCACAACAGGCCCATGGAACGACGGGGGTCGCCCTGTCCCGCGTAGACCACCACTTGCTTCTCCTTACGGAATAAACTAATGTTCTGCGGATGTTAGTTTAGCTCATAAGGAATCGATGGAACACGGGCACCAGGGGAACAGCTTGACCTTCGAACCGACCACGCCGGCCGACACCCACGACACGATCGAGGTGCGCGGGGCCAGGGAGAACAACCTCGACAACGTCTCGGTGGACATCCCCAAGAGGCGGCTGAGCGTCTTCACCGGACTGTCCGGATCGGGCAAGTCCTCACTCGTCTTCGGCACCATCGCCGCCGAGTCCCAGCGGCTGATCAACGAGACCTACACGGCTTTCGTTCAATCCTTCATGCCGAGCCTGGGCCGCCCCGAGGTGGACTCCCTGCGCAACCTCAGCGCGGCCATCATCGTCGACCAGGAACGCATGGGCGCCAACGCGCGCTCCACCGTGGGCACCGCCACCGACGCCCACGCCATGCTGCGCATCGTCTACAGCCGGGCGGGTGTTCCCCGCCTGGAGCCCTCCAGCGTGTTCAGCTTCAACAACGCCGAGGGCATGTGCCCGGAGTGCGAGGGGCTGGGGCGCACCGACCAGATCGATCTGGAGCAGCTCTACGACCGCACCCTGAGCCTGAACGAGGGCGCCATCACCGTCCCCGGGTACGCCGTGGACGGTTGGTACTGGCAGGTGTTCGTGCACTCCGGGCTGCTCGACCCCGACAAGCGGCTCGACGACTACACCGCGGACGAGTGGTCGACCTTCCTGCACGAACCCCTCACCAAGGTCAAGGTCGGCAAGAACTCCTTCTCCTACGAGGGACTGGTCCCCAAGATCAAGCGGACCCACCTGGCCAAGGACCGCGACAAGATGCAGCCGGGGGTGCGCGCCTTCGTGGAGCGCGCCGTGGTCACCTCCACCTGTCCCACGTGCGAGGGCACACGGCTCAACGCCACCGCCCGCGAAGTGAAGGTGAACGGACGCACCATCACCGAGTGCGCCGCGATGCAGATCGACGACCTGGCGGAGTTCGTCCGCACCATCGACGAGCCCTCGGTCAAGCCGTTGGTGGACACCCTCGGCCACACCCTGGACTCCCTGGTCGAGGTGGGGTTGGGGTACCTGAGCCTGGACCGGGAGTCGGGCACCCTGTCCGGCGGTGAGGCCCAGCGGGTGAAGATGGTCCGTCACCTGGGCTCCAGCCTCAGCGACATCACCTATGTCTTCGACGAGCCCACGGTCGGTCTGCACCCGCACGACATCGAGCGCATGAACGATCTCCTGCTGAGCCTGCGCGACAAGGGCAACACCGTCCTGGTGGTCGAGCACAAGCCCGAGACCATCGCCATCGCCGACCACGTCGTCGATCTGGGGCCGGGCGCCGGTCCGCACGGCGGCACCGTCACCTACAGCGGGGACGTGGCCGGGCTGCGGACCTCGGGCACCCTCACCGGCCGCCACCTCGACCACCGGGCCCGCCTCAAGGACCGGGTGCGCACCGCCACCGGCCACCTGCCCATCCGAGAGGCGAGCACGCACAACCTGCGGGAGGTGTCGGTGGACGTGCCCCTGGGGGTGCTGACCGTGGTGACCGGCGTCGCCGGTTCCGGCAAGAGCTCGCTCATCCACGGCGCCCTTCCCGGACACGAGGGCGTCGTGGTGGTCGACCAGGCCCCCATCCGGGGTTCGCGCCGTTCCAACCCGGCCACCTACACCGGTCTCCTCGACCCCATCCGCACCGCCTTCGCCCGCGCCAACAAGGTCAAGCCGGCCCTGTTCAGCGCCAACTCCGAGGGGGCCTGCCCCGAGTGCAAGGGCGCCGGGGTCATCTACACCGACCTGGCGATGATGGCCGGGGTGGCCTCCACCTGCGAGAAGTGCCGGGGGCGTCGTTTCAAGGACGAGGTGCTGCAGCACAAGCTGCGCGGCCAGGACATCAGCGAGGTCCTGGCGATGTCGGTGGAGACCGCCAGGGAGTTCTTCACCTCGGGCAACGCCCGCACCATCCTGGATCGCCTGCACGACGTGGGTCTGGGATACCTGGGTCTGGGCCAGCCCCTGACCACCCTGTCGGGCGGTGAGCGCCAGCGGTTGAAACTGGCGATCTCCATGGCCAAGCAGGGCGCGGTGTACGTGTTGGACGAGCCCACCACCGGTCTGCACCTGGCCGACGTGGACCGGTTGCTGGCGCTGCTGGACCGCCTGGTCGAGGACGGCAACACGGTGGTGGTCATCGAGCACCACCAGGCCGTGATGGCGCACGCCGACCACATCATCGACCTGGGGCCGGGCGCGGGACACGACGGCGGGCGGGTCGTCTTCGAGGGGACCCCCGCCCGACTGGTGAGCGACGGCGCCACTCTGACCGCCCGCCACCTGCGCACCTACCTGGAGCGATAGACACCGAGGGTCCGCGCCCTCCCGGGAGGGCGCGGACCCGAAGGCGTGTCGAACACCCGGCGGCGGAGGCGCGGTGTCCGTGCGGGGCGCGGGGACGGCACGTCGGACCCGAGCCTCCCGTCGCACGTGAGACTCGGGCGGTCGGTGGGCGACGGGGGAGACGGCGCGGGGTGCGCACCATCGCTCCGAAGGCACATCGGAGCCCATCCCCGTCCGACCTCCCCACATTCCGATCGGAGCGCGGGGAGCGAGCGCGTGATGTGGTCGCCGCCCTTCAGGACCCGGCCGCTCCGTCGCGCGCGGGATCCCGCTCCGGCCCGCCGGGATGCTCAGGCCGTGGAGCTTCGGGGAACCCCTGTATCGCGGAGACCGCCGCCGCGATGCGGGGATTGTCGTGCGACCCGTGGCGCAGGGCCAGCAGGATTCTGCGTCGGGGGATCTGGTCGCCGGTGAGCGGGACCCGGACGACGTCGGGACGGGACGCGGTCAGGGCGATTCGGGGGATCGCGGTGATGCCCAGACCGGCAGCCACCATGGCGGTGGTGGCGGTGAGTTCCTGCGCGTAGTGGACCACTCTGGGGGCGTAGCCGACCGCGCGGGTCGCGGCCAGGAGTTCGGTGTAGGCGTCCTGGTGGGCGTGACCGGAGACCCAGTCCTCCTCCGCGGCGTCCTCCAGCCGGATCCGGGCGCCGGAGGCGAACCGGTGGTCCTGGGACACCAGGAGGTCGATGGGGTCGTCGAGGAGGCTCATCACCTCGACGTGCCGGTCGGCCACGTGCCCGGTGGACTCGTTGGCGACGAAGAGCCCCACGTCGAGGCCGCCGGACTCCACGGCGGTCAGGACGTCGACCGAATGCACCTCCTTGACCACCGGTTTCAGCTGCTCGTGCCGGTCCCTCAACCGCAGTGCGGCGGGAACGAGGATCGAAGGGATCGACGTGGGGAACCCGCCGAGGCTGACGGGGCCACAGAGCTGCCGGGCCGCGGCGGTGGTGTCGCTCAGCGCCGTCTCCCACTGGGCCTTGAGTGTGCGGGCGTGCGTGACCAGCCGTTGTCCGGCTGGGGTGAGCCGAACGCGACGGCCGTGGCGTTCGAGCAGGTCCACGTCCAGTTCCGCTGACAGCTCCTTGAGCTGTTTGGAGACGCCGGAAGGGCTGCGGTAGAGGGCCTCCGCCGCCGCGGTCACCGTGCCGTACTCGCACACGGCCACCAACAGCAGGAGCCGGGAATCGATCATGCACTCATGGTGCATGGTTTCGGTGAAAAGTTGAACCTGGACGCCGGTGATCGGTGCGCCTAGAAGTGGAATGCACCCCGATCTCCACCACTGAACGGTGTTCACCATGTGCGACGCGACACCCCCGAGGAGACGCCGGAACCTGTACGGGACCATGGCGTTGTTCGGCACGGTCATGCTCGTCGGTGGTACGGACATGACCAAGGTGACGGTCGCCCTTCCGTCCCTCACGCACGCATTGGACCTGACACCGGCACAGACACTGTGGATCGCCGACCTCTACGCCCTGGCCGCGGGGGCCGTCCTGGTCCTCGGCGCTGTGGCGGCCGATCGCTACGGTCGCAAGCGCGTCTACGTGCTCGGGCTGGTCGTGGCCATCGCCGGTGCCGCGCTCGCGGGCCTGGCGACGACCGGGGCCCTGATGATCGCCGCGCGGGTCGGGCAGGGGGTCGGCTCCGCGCTGCTCATCGCCGGGACGGTCGCCATCATTCGGGTGTCCTTCTCCGAGCCCCGGTCACGGGTCCTGGCCTACGGGGTCTGGACCGCCGGTTTCAGTACGGGCTCCGCTCTGGGACCACTGGTCGGAGGCGGTCTGGTGGACCTGGCCGGGTGGCCATGGGTGTTCTGGATCAACGTGCCGGTGCTCTTGGTCTGCCTCGTCTGGGCCGGGGTCGTGCTGCGGGAGTCGACGAACCCCGATCCGCCGATGCTCGACCTGTTCAGCGTGGTCCTGTCGGCCGTGGCCGTGCTCCTGCTCGTCTCCGGCCTGAAGAGCCTGGTTCTTCCCACGGCCGCCCTGTGGTTCACCCCCATGGCGATGACGGCGGGCACGGCGGCCGCGGTGCTGTTCGCGCTCCGGCAACTGCGTATGTTCCGGCCCTTCCTCGACGTGCGCCTGCTGGCCGACGGGCTGCTGACCAACGCCGCCGTGGTGATCGCGGTGACGCTCGGGGTGTTCCACGGGACGCTCTACCTGCTGACTCTGCGCTACCAGGTCGTCGGGGGGCTCTCGGCCGTCGCCGCGGGTATCGCCCTCATGCCTCTGGCCGTCGCGATGGCCTGCGGTGGCCTCATCGGTCCCGTGATGTCGCGCCGGCTGACCCGGCAGCACGTGCTCATCGGCGGCCTGCTGCTGGCCGCGCTCGGTTTTCTGCTGCTCGCCACCGTCGCCGGAGACGGTCGACCGGTGGGGATGATCGTCCTCGGCCTCGGGGCCGGCGTCGTCATGGCGATCGGCGCCGACACCGTCATGAGCAGTGCGCCGGAGAACCGCACCGCGGACGCCGGCGCTCTCCAGGAGAGCGCCTTCGCCCTGGGCGCCGGCACGGGGATCGCGGCGCTGGGAACCATGGCCCTCCACTACGCCGTCCCGACCTCCGGGGAGCGCTCCGCCGCGGCGATCCACGGGGCCGGCACCGACACCGCCCTGGGGATCGCCGCCCTCCTCTACGCCTTCTTCGCCCTCGCCGCCGGTACGCACCTGCTCGGTGTGGTCAGCCGTGGCCGGCGCGTCGGAGGGAGAGGCCCCAGGACACCGGCGACCGGCGGCGGCCGGTGAACGAGGAGCGCCGGGGCGGAGCGCTCCCCGGAGCGGTACAGGGGGTGGGGGTTCCTCCGGGACCACCACCATGACACCACCCGTACCGCGGCACAGGCCCCGGGCGCACTCCGCGCGCCCGGGGCCGTCGAGCTCGGGGCCCGCGTCCGGAGACCGATCCTCCGACGCGCGGGCCCCGGGGCGTCGACCCGTCCAGGTTCAGGAGGCCGTGGGAACGGCCCTGCGGGAACGGGCGATCACGTAGTGCAGCGTCCCGCCCAACAGCGCGCCGAAGATCCACACGAACCCGGACCAGGACTGCAGCGCGGGCAGCCACACGGCGGTCACCGAGAACGCCGAGGCCAGGCAGAACGCGGTCAGCGCCCGCAGGTTCCACCCTCGCGTGAAGTAGTACTCCCCGTTCGGGTCGGTCGTGTACAGGGCGTTCAGGTCGAGCCTCTGACGCCGCAACAGGTAGTGGTCGGCGACGATGATGCCGTACAGCGGGGCCAGCACCGCGCCCAATGTGTCCACGAACGCCGCGATGCCCACGTTGTCGATGTAGGCGACCCACAGGGCGCCCACGACGAACCCCACGGCCGCGGTGATCAGGCCTCCCGTGCGCGCGCTGATGAGCGAGGGGGCCAGGTTGGCCAGCCCGTAGGCAGGCGGGATGAAGTTGGCGACCAGGTTGATGCCCACGGTGGCGATGAAGAACGTCAGGGCCGCCACCACGGTCAGCCAGATGTTGTCCACACGGGCGACGATGTCGGCCGGGTTGGTCAGCGCCTCTCCGTACAGCACCGATGTGCCTGCGGTGATCACCAGGGTGAGGAAGGAGAACAGCGCCAGGCTGACCGGCAGTCCCCAGAAGTTGCCTCGGCGCATGGCCCGTTCCGAGCGGGTGAAACGGGAGAAGTCACCGTAGTTGACCACCACCGCGGCGAAGTAGGCGACCATCGTGCCCACGACCGCGGAGAAGGCCGCGATCTGTCCCCCCGGGTAGTCACCGTCACCGGCGAACACCGTGCCCAGTTCGGAGAACAGGTCGCCGCCGGCCATGGCCCACAGGGCGATCATCATCGCGATCATGACCAGGTACACGGCAGGTCCGGCCCAGTTCAGGAAGACCCCGATCCACCCGATGCCCTGGCTGAAGAGCACCAGTTGGAAGACGGCGACGATGACGTAGGAGATCCATCCGACGGGGGACAGCCCCAGGAAGGTGCCGTCGGGGCCCGGCCCGAACAGGGCGGTGATGAGCAGGGCCACGGCGGTGGAGGCGAAGTAGGTCTGGGCGCCGTACCAGAACATGGCGGTGATGCCGCGGATGAGCGTGGGGAACTGGGTGCCGTGCACCCCCATGGACGCCCGCGCCATGACGGCGTAGGGGATGCCGTAGCGGACGCTGGGCCGGCCCACGAGGTCGCACAGGACCATGACGATGATCCCCGCCAGGATGATCCCGGCGAACACCGCCCACCCGTTGAGCCCGTAGGCGATGAACAGGGTCGCGGCCAGGGTGTAGCCGAACAGGCTCTGGATGTCGTTGGTCCAGACGTTGAAGATCTCGAAGGCGCCCCAGGTGCGCTTCTTGCGGGGCACGGGGGCGAGATCGTCGTTGTACAGCGCGGGGTCGGGGTCGCGGACGGTCAGGT
>NZ_QOCZ01000108.1 GCF_018207095.1 Nocardiopsis sp. MG754419
GAGGGCGGAGGTGCGGGGGCCTGGGGGTGCATGACGCTGCTCCGAGGGGTTCGATCGGCGAGCGGGAGGGTTCGGCCGAACCGTGCCGCTCAGCCTAGGGAGGGTGGTGACCCCCGCACCATGTGCTCGTGACCCCGGTCACCTATCCTGGCAGCGTGGGAACCCCACAGGAGGGCCGACGCCCATGGTCGATCACCACATGTTCCATCCCGAGGGTGTGTCCGTCGCGGCCATCCCCCGCGCACCCGCCCCGGCCTAGTTTGCTGACATGACGACGCACGAGATCCTGTCGCAGCCGGCGGCACGCACCCCCGGCCCCGAGGTTTCCCCCCACACCGCCCAGGTCGACCTCACCGGCAGGACGGCACTGGTGACCGGCGCGGCCGGTGGCATCGGTCTGGCCTGCGCCCGCCGCCTGTCGGCGGCCGGGGCCACCGTCCGCCTGGTCGACGTCGACGGTGCGGCGCTCGCCGCGCTCGCCGAGGAGGGCGTGGGCGAGGCCGTCGAACTGGACCTGACCGACCTCGACGCCGCGGAGGAGGCCGCACGCGGCGCGGACATCGTGGTCAACAACGCCGGGGTGCAGACGGTCGCCCCGGTACAGGACTTCCCGCCGGAGCGCTTCTCGCTGATCCTGCGCCTCATGGTCGAAGCGCCGTTCCGTGTCGTGCGGGGGGCGTTGCCGCACATGTACGCGCGCGGCTGGGGGCGGTTCGTCAACATCTCCTCCGTGCACGGTCTGCGCGCCTCGCCCTACAAGTCGGCCTACGTGTCCGCCAAGCACGGGCTGGAGGGGCTCTCCAAGGTGGTCGCTCTGGAGGGCGCGGGCCAGGGGGTGACCTCCAACTGCGTCAACCCCGGTTACGTGCGCACCGCGCTGGTGGAGAAGCAGATCGCCGAGCAGGCCGCGGCGCACGGCATGCCCGAGGAACGCGTGGTCTCGGAGGTCCTGTTGGCGCGGACCCCCGTCAAGCGGCTCATCGAACCCGAGGAGGTGGCCGAACTGGTCGTCTACTTGTGCAGTGACGACGCCTCGTTCATCAACGGAGCGTCCCTCCCCGTCGACGGAGCTTGGAGCGCGAGCTGAACACCACCCCGGAATCCCCGCGTGGGGACGGCGCCCCGGACGCCGGTCAGCAGGCGTTCTTCCTGGAACTGCTGCTGCGCGACGCACCGGCCGTGGAGTACGAGCGGCCGGTGCTCCGCGCGCGTTCGGGCGGTGCGGACGCGGCGACGGTCGCGGCGCTGGAGGATGCCAAGTTCGCGGCGTTGCGGGTCCGATCGGTGCTGCGGAACCGGCAACGGCGCGAGTCGGAGTTGAGCGCGCTGTTCGAGACCGCCAACGACCTGGCCGGGATGCGCAGCCTGGACCAGGTCCTGCAGGCGATCGTGGAACGGGCCCGGCACCTGCTCGGCACGGACGCGTCCTACCTGACGCTGAGCGACGCGGAGGCGGGGGACACCTACATGCGGGTGACCTCGGGTTCGGTGTCGGCGGTCTTCCAACAGTTGCGGCTGGCTCCGGGCCGGGGGCTGGGCGGTCTGGTGGCCACGACCGGGATGCCGTACGTGACCGCGAACTACTTCGCCGACCCCCGGTTCGAGCACGCGGAGAACATCGACCACGCGGTGCGTGAAGAGGGTCTGGTGGCGATCCTGGGTGTGCCGTTGAAGATGAACGGGCGCGGGGTGGGCGTGCTGTTCGCCGCGAACCGTCGGGAGCGGCCCTTCGCGCACTCGGAGGTGGCGTTGTTGTCGTCGTTGGCCACCCACGCGGCGATCGCTATCGACAACGCGAACCTGATCGACGACACACGGCGGGCCCTGGACGAGCTGCACACGGTCAACGAGCGGTTGCAACGGCACACGGCCTCGGTGGAGCGCTCGGCGGCGGCGCACGACCGGTTCACCGACCTGGTGCTGGACGGTGGCGGGGTGCGAGAGGTCGCGGCCGCGGTCGCGGAGGTCCTGGGCGGTGCGGTGCGGATCCACGACCGCACGTCGGAGGTGTCGGTGACGGCCTCGCCCTCGGGGGAGGTGGGCGAACCGGCTCCGGGCGGCGATCCGCTGACGGAGGGGGACGACGAGCTCGCCGAGGCGGTGCTCTCCTCCCTGTCCAGTGGCCGGGCGGTGGCGGTGGAGGACACGTGGGTGGCGGCCGCGGCGGCCGGTGGCGAACCCCTGGGGAGCCTGGTCCTGCGCGGTGTGGAGCTGGACGGCACGGACCAGCGGGTGCTGGAGCGCGCCGCCATGGTGACGGCGCTGCTGTTGCTCATCCGCCGTTCGGTGAGCGAGACCGAGCACCGGGTCCGCGGCGACCTGTTGGACGAGTTGTTGGAGGTGCCGGCACGCGACCCGGTGTCGTTGCGTCAGCGGGCGGCGTTGTTGCACGCCGATCTGGACGCCCCGCACGTGCTGGTGGTGGCCGAGGCGGCGGGGGCGGATCCGCAGCGGTTGCGGTCGGCGGCCACGTTCGTGGCCGAGACGACCGGTGGCCTGGCGGCGAACCGGGGCGGCCGACTGGTGTTGGCGCTGCCGGGAACGGACCCGTCGGAGGTGGGCGCACGGGTGAGCGCCGAGCTGGCCTCGGCCGCCAACGGCCCGGTGACCACGGGGTCGGCCGGGCCCACCGAGGGCCTCGGGGGTTTCCGGGAGGCGTTCGCCGAGGCGGTCCGGTGCCTCCAGACCCTGCGGGCTCTGGGCCGGGAGGGTGACGCCGCGACCGTCGAGGACCTGGGGTTCTCGGGGCTGTTGCTGAGCCAGAACCGGGACGTGTCCGGTTTCGTCTCCGTGGCGATCGGTCCGCTGCTGGAGTACGACGAACGGCGGGGGACGCTGCTGGTGGAGACCCTGCGCGCCTACTTCGCGGCCGGGGGGAACCTGTCCCGCGCCAAGGACGACCTGCACATCCACGTGAACACGGTGGGGCAGCGTCTGGAGCGCATCGGGCAGTTGATCGGGGCGGACTGGCAGCGCCCCGACCGCGCGCTGGAGCTGCAACTGGCCCTGCACCTGCACGGTCTGCTCGACCAGGGCGTGGATCTGCTGGGCGATCAGGGCGGCGGCTGACGAGAGCGGCGGGCCGTGGGCGGACGTGATCCGGTCCGTCTCGGGGCGTGCCCCGTGGCCGCGTGAGGGCCCCACCCCCGGAGGTCGCGCGTTCCCTCCCGTGGGCCGGCTTCCGGCTTCGGTTCCGGCGCGTGCGGCCGCAGGGCCCACGCGCCCGTGCTCGGGAGGCCCCGGGGCCTTGGCGCCGGGACCGATCGCACACGTGGCGCGCGACCACCGGGCCGACCTCCCGCCCTGACGGGCCTTTCCGTCCGGCGTCGCCGCCGGCGCGCGTGCGCCGGACGGGGCACGCGGCCCGGCAGGCGCACACGGGCCGACCGTCCGTGCCTCAGCAGGCCCCCTGGTCGGACCAGGCGCTCCACTCGGCGGCGATGCCGGGCGGGAGGCCCTGGATCCACCAGCGGGCCTCGTACTCGCGCCCCTCGAAGTGGACGCGGTCGCCGGCGTCGTAGGTCGTCCGCGGGTCCCAGGCATCACCGGAGCACGACACGGTCTCCTCGACCTCATCCTCGCCCTCGTCGTCCCGCGGGTCGGGGTCGACCTCCTCGGCCTCTTCGATCTCCTCCGGACCGAGGGACACCGTGAGGGTGACGCCGCCGTCCTCGGGCAGGATCGTGCCGGGTTCGGGGTCCTGTCCGCCGATCTGTCCCTCGGGGACGCTGTCGCTGTGCGCCTCCACCACGGTGGCGGTCAGTCCCAGCCCCTCCAGGGCGGTGGTCGCCTCGTCCCTGCCCATGCCGGTGAGTGTGGGCACGAGGACGCCTTCACTGACGTGGAGCGTGACCTCCTCCTCCCGATCGCCGTCCTCGCCGACCTCCGGGGTGGTGGACAGGACGGTCCCGGGATCGTGGTCCGCGGAGTACTCCTGGACCACCGTGACCCGGGTGAAGCCGGCCTCCCTCAGGAGGGTGCGGGCCTCCGACTCGGGCTCACCCTCGACATCGGGGATCGTGACGTGGCGCGGACCGATGGACAGGGACAACAGGATGGTGTCGCCCTCGCGCAGTTCCGTCCCGGCGGCCGGGTCGGTCTCGGCCACGCCGCCCGGCTCGACGTCGTCGCTGTAGGCGTCGTCGAAGGAGGAACCGAGCCCCAACTCCAGTGCGGCGAGCTCCGTTTCGGCCCGCTCCTGGGAGTACCCGGTGAGATCGGGCAGTGCGACGGCGTCGTCGCGCACCAGTACCCATCCCGTGACGAGGAGGGCCAAGGCCAGGACACCCGCGGTCGCGACGATCGGGGTTCGGCGCCACAGGGGTGTGGGACGCGGCGCGGCGGGCGCTTCCGCCGCCCCGACCACGGGGATCGGGAGGGTGTCGGGGCCGGTGTCGCCGTCCGGTCCCGGGAGGGAGCGCAGGACCTGTTCGACCATGCCGAGGTACTGTCCGGCGTCACGGGGCCTCTGGCGCGGGTCGTTGTGCGTGGCCGTCTCGACGAGCGTGTCCAGCTCGGGCGGGAGATCGGGGACCAGGGCGGAGGGGCGCGGCACCGTGTCCCCGTCGATCCGGAGCGCGCCCGTCACCAGGGCGTGGAGGAGGGAGCCGACGGCGTGGACGTCGGTGCGCGGGGTGATCCCGTCCACGTCGATCATCCGGAAGCCGGTCACGGTCGCCCGACCGTCCTCGCCCAGGACGACGCCGCGCGGGCCCAGCCCCCCGTGGACGACCCCTTGGTCGTGGGCCTCGTTGAGCGCGGTGAGCACGTCGATGACGACCGCCAGCGCGGCGTGCGGGCTGTAGCGGAGCCCCCGTTCTCCCCCTTCGAGCCGGGCCGCGATGTTCTCGCCCGGAACATGCTCGGAGACCATGGCCACGTGGTCGCCGTCGCGACCCTGGCGGAGGACCCGGTTCAGGCCGGGGGTGTCGAGTCCGGCGAGGTCGCGCGCGCGGTCGAGGAACGCCTGCGCGTGCGCGGGCTCGGCGGCGACCCGGGGGTCGAGGAGGGTCACCGTGACGGGCCGATCGGTGTCGGTGTCGTGCGCGGAGAAGACGGACACCGTTCCGTCTCCGCGCAGGCGTTCACCGACGTGCACGTGCCCGTGCAGCACGAGGCCGCTGTGGGGGTCGGGGGTCATGGGTCGGATTGTACGGGCCCGAATCCCCGCGTAACTTCCTCTATCAGGACGGATGCGGACGTTCGGCGAACGCTAGGCTGAGCCCACCGACCCTTCCCGCCCCCTGCGAGGCACCGTGATCTCCTCCGACGTGACCGACCGCGCCACCGGAACCCTGTTGGGAGCCGCGTGCGGCGACGCTCTCGGGGTCCCCTACGAGTTCGCCCCACGCCTGGCCTCGGACCGGGCACCGGAGATGATCGGTGGCGGCCTGGGTCCCTACGCGCCGGGGGAGTACTCCGACGACACACAGATGGCGGTGTGCGTCGCCGCGGCGCTCCGGGACCATGACGATCCCCGTTCCCCCGAGGCCCTGGAGCAGACCGCGCGGGCCTTCCTGACCTGGCTCCGCGAGGGCGCCTCCGACGTGGGCGTGCAGACCTCCCGGCTGTTGAGGTCCACCGAACGTGTCGTCACCGAGGGCGGTGACGACGCCGCCGTGGTCATGACCGACCACGCCGACCGGATGTACGGGGCGGGGGAGCGGTGCGCCGGCAACGGGTCGCTGATGCGCACCGCGCCCTTGGCGCTGGCCCACCTGGACGACCCCGGGGGCCTGGCCGAGAGCGCCGCCCGGTACAGCCATCTCACGCACGGGGATCCGTTGGCCGCCCAGGCGTGTGTGCTGTGGTGCGAGGCGGTGCGGCGCGCGATCGTGCACGGTGACCACGGCGGTCCGCGCGCCGGACTGGACCTGCTGCCTGCGGCGGCCCGCGACGACTGGGCGGGGTGGCTGGACGAGGCGGAGCGCGAGCCGCCGGCCGCCTTCGCGCCGAACGGGTTCGTGGTGCGGGCCCTCCAGGCGGCCTGGTCGGCGATCGTCCACACCCCCGTGGCCGCCACCGACCCCGACCGTTTCACCTCTCCCGTCGCCGCAGCGGTGCACGCGGGCGACGACACCGACACCGTGGCCGCCATCGCCGGGGCCCTGGTCGGTGCCAAGTGGGGACGTTCGGCCATCCCCGCCGCGTATCTGGACGTGGTGCACGGATGGCCCGGCCACCGTGCGGAGGGGCTCGGCGCGCTCGCGGAGGCGATCCTGCGCCGGCACCACGTCCACGCCTGACCGCCCCCGGCCGCGACACGTGAGCGACACGGCGCGACCCCCGGGAGATGTCCATCCTCCGAACCCGGGGTCACGCGGGTCGGGTACGGCCCGTTCCACTCCCGACCGTGCGGCATCATGGTGCCGCACGGTGCGGAACGCGAGTGGGGAGCGGCCATGACGGAGCGGATCAGGTGGGTGCCCGCGCTGGACCACCCTGAACTGATGGCGGACCCGGTACGTGCCGCGGTGGCCAGGTTCGACGGGTCGGTTCGGGCCGCGGCGATCGATCCGGAGGTGGCCGACACGGCGGCCTTCTGTGAGCGCTACGGGCAGGACCTGGCCGCCAGCGCCAACTGTGTGGTGCTGGCGGCCAAGAGGGGCGGCGAGGTGGTGTACGCGGCGTGCATGGTCGCGGCCACGCAACGCGCCGACGTCAACGGCGTCCTCCGCCGCCACCTGGGAGCGCGCAAGGCGTCCTTCGCCCCGATGGACGAGGCGACCGGCATGACCGGGATGGAGTACGGGGGCATCACGCCCTTCGGCCTGCCGCAGGGGTGGCCGATCCTGGTGGACAAGACCGTCCACGACACCCCGTGGGTGGTGGTGGGCAGTGGGCTGCGCGCGTCCAAGCTGCGGGTCCCGGGCCCGCTGTTGGCGGAGCTGCCGGGTGCCGAGGTGTTGTCCCTGACGAAGTAGCGTCCCGGGGTCGATGTGTCGACACATCGCCCTGTGGTCACGGCGCGGCCCGGGTCGGTTCCGACCCGGGCCGCGGGTGTACGCGGCGTCCGTCCCCGGAGTCCGCGGGATGGCCCGGGAGTCGCGGGCGGGTTCCTCACGAGCGGGCGCGTGCGGTGCGCTCGCCCACCCGGGGGCAGGCCCTCGGCGGCGGGGGACCCGGGAGCGCGGGGGAGGGCCGGAGGCACCGATCGTTCGGGGGACCGACCGGCACACGACGAGGCCGACCCGGCGCCCCGTCGACCCGGCTCCTTGTCGACATGACGACCTGGCGACAGGGCGACCTGGCGACAGGGCGACCTGGCGACAGGGACACCCGCCGCCCCGCGATCAGCGCGCGTGCCCGGGGGTGAGGATCACCGGGCGGTGCGGCGGAAGCGGTACCACTGCGGAGAGGTGCGGTTCATCGGCCACCCCAGACCTTCGGTGGTCGCCTCCTCCACGTCGGTGAGCTCCCACGCGGGGAACGCGGACTCCACCTCCACCCGGGAGACGCCCTCGACGAGCCGTCGATAGATCGAGGGGCCGAAGGCGAGCATCACCAGTGTGGCCTCCGGTGCGGCGAGCGCGGTCACGCCCCTGCCCTGGGCCGCTCTCTGTGCGGTGTCCAACCCCTGGAAACACCCGATGTCGAGGAACAGGTCGAAGGTCCCCAGTCCGGCCGACTCCAGGTCGGTCGCGTCCCCGACGACGTAGGTGACGCCCTCGGGCGCACTGCCGCGCGCGGCGTCGATGGCCTGCGGCACCAGGTCGACACCGACGGCCTCCCAGCCGTGTCGGGCGAGTTCGGGGGTGAACATTCCGCGGCCGCAGCCGATGTCCAACGCCCGCCGCGGGCCGTTGCCACGCTCGCGCGCCTCGCGTTCGAGCCGAGGACGGAGTTGTGCGCCGGCGGCGGGACCATAGCGTTCCCAGGGGGTGAGGCCGAGACGGTACATCCGGGCGTAGTCGGTCATGGCCACACGATAGAGACCCCTCCGCCGGGCGATCGAGCACCCTGGACACCCGTGTCCCCCCTTTGCGGAGGCGGGCCCGGAAAGCACTGGTGAGGCCGGGTTCGCGGGGTGTGCGCCTATTTACTGACCGATCGGTCTGTAATACTGTTCGCACCAGACCCACCCGCCGACGAGAGGACCGTCAGGTGTCCCAAGTACTGGAGAGCTACGCCCAGGGGTCGTGGTTCACCCCCACCGACGAGGGCACGCCCCTGGCCGACGCGAACACCGGGGAGACCGTCGCCCGGATCTCTCGGAACGGTCCCGACGTCGCCGGGATGATCGACCACGCGCGCTCCGTCGGCGGCCCCGCCCTGCGCGCGCTCACCTTCCACCAGCGCGCCAACCTCCTCAAGGAGGTCGCCAAGCACCTGATGGGGCACAAGGACGAGTTCTACGCCCTCTCGCACCGGACCGGCGCGACCGCTCGCGACACGATGGTCGACGTCGACGGCGGCTTCGGCACCCTCTTCGGCTTCTCCAGCAAGGGTCGCCGCGAACTCCCCAACTCCACGGTGATCCTGGACGGTCCCCTCGAACGGCTGAGCAAGGGCGGCACCTTCGTCGCCCAGCACGTCTACACCTCCCGCCCCGGCGTGGCCGTGCAGATCAACGCCTTCAACTTCCCCGTCTGGGGCATGTTGGAGAAGCTCGCCCCGGCCTTCCTCGCGGGTCTGCCGAGCATCGTCAAGCCGGCCGGCCAGACCGCGTACCTGACGGTCGCCGTGGTGCGGCGGATCATCGAGTCCGGGCTGCTGCCCGAGGGCTCCCTCCAACTGCTGGTGGGCAGCCACCGGGGCCTGTTGGATCAGCTGGGCCCCCAGGACATCGTCGGTTTCACCGGTTCGGCGGCCACCGGCGCGATCCTGCGCAACCACCCGAACGTGGTGAGCGGCGGTGTCCAGCTGAACGTGGAGGCCGACTCCCTCAACTGCTCGATCCTCGGTCCGGACGTGACGGTCGAGGACCCCGAGTTCGACCTGTTCGTGAAGCAGGTCGTCACCGAGATGACCGTCAAGGCGGGTCAGAAGTGCACCGCCATCCGGCGCGTGATCGTGCCCTCCTCGATGGCCGAGGCGGTCACCGAGGCCCTCGTCGCCCGCCTGTCCCGGGTGACGGTGGGCGCGGCCGACCACCCCGACGTCCGTATGGGCGCCCTGGTCTCCCTGGACCAGCGTGAGGAGGTCCGCAAGGCGGTCAAGGCCCTGCGCACCTCCAGCGCGCTGGTGTTCGGCGACCCCGAGCGGGTCGAGGTGACCGGCGCCGACGACGGGTCAGGCGCGTTCATGTCGCCGATCCTGCTGCGCGCCGAGCCCGGGGCCCGGGAACCGCACGAGGTCGAGGCCTTCGGCCCGGTCAGCACGATCATCACCTACGACACCGTGGCCGAGGCCGTGGAGACGGCCGCGCTCGGCAAGGGCAGCCTGGTCGGATCCCTGGTCACCCACGACGAGGTCGTGGCCCGCGAGGTCGTCCTGGGCGTGGCCCCCTGGCACGGCCGCCTCCTGGTGCTCGACCGGGACGACGCCGCGGAGTCCACCGGCCACGGTTCACCGTTGCCCGTGCTGGTGCACGGTGGTCCCGGACGCGCCGGCGGCGGCGAGGAGATGGGTGGTGTGCGCGGCGTCAAACACCACATGCAGCGCACGGCGATCCAGGGCTCGCCGGACATGATCACGGCCGTCACCGGGCACTGGACCACGGGATCGCGCCGGGCCGTCGGCGACGAGCACCCGTTCCGCAAGGACCTGTCGCGACTGCGGGTCGGGGACACCATCGCCTCGGCGGAGCGCACCGTGACCCGCGCCGACATCGACCACTTCGCCGAGTTCACCGGTGACACGTTCTACGCGCACACCGACGAGGAGGCCGCCGCCGCCAACCCGCTGTTCGGGGGGATCGTGGCGCACGGCTACCTCGTGGTGTCGTTGGCCGCCGGCCTGTTCGTGGACCCGGCCCCGGGGCCGGTACTGGCCAACTTCGGCGTCGACCACCTGCGCTTCCTCACACCGGTGAAGGAGGACGCGGTCATCAAGGTGACGCTGACCGCGAAGCAGATCACCCCGCGCACCAACGCCGACTACGGCGAGGTGCGCTGGGACGCGATCGTCACCGACCAGGACGGGGAGGCCGTCGCCACCTACGACGTACTCACCCTGGTCGCCAAGGGCGACGCGTAGACACCGCGCGCGGGCGCGCCGACCGACCGTCGACGCGCCCGCGCGACACGCCGTCGCCCGCCGCGCGGGGTCGTGCTCCGGCCAAGGCCACGGTGGGATGCTGTGACGACCGTCGTTCCCGAACGCTTTGGGGGAAGCATGGGACGCATCACCGTCGGCACGGAGAACAGTGACCGGATCGAGCTGCACTACGACGACCAGGGGAGCGGCCGACCGGTCGTCCTCATCCACGGGTACCCGCTCGACGGCCGCTCCTGGGAGCGGCAGACCGCCGCGCTGCTGGAGTCCGGCCACCGCGTGATCACCTACGACCGGAGGGGATTCGGACAGTCCTCGCACCCCTCCACCGGCTACGACTACGACACCTTCGCGGCCGACCTGAACACCCTGTTGGAGGCCCTGGACCTGCGGGACGCGGCACTGGTCGGGTTCTCGATGGGCACCGGGGAGGTCGCCCGCTACCTCAGCACCTACGGGTCCGACCGGATCGCCAAGGCCGTGTTCTTGGGCTCGCTGGAGCCGTATCTGCTCCAGACCGACGACAACCCGGACGGGGCGGCACCGCTCTCCTTCTTCAAGGACATCGTGTCCCAGGTCGAGAGCGACCGGTACGCGTACTTCACCGAGTTCCTGAAGAACTTCTACAACCTGGACGAGAACCTGGGCGAGCGGATCAGTGAGGAGGCCGTCCGCAACAGCTGGACGACCGCGGCCGGTTCGGGCGCTGTGGCCTCCGCCGTCTGCCCCCTGACCTGGCCCACGGACTTCCGCTCCGACATCCCGCGCATCGACGTGCCCACGCTCATCGTGCACGGCACGGCCGATCGCATCCTCCCGGTGGACGCGACGGGCCGCAGGTTCTCCGCGCTGTTGCCCTCCGCGGAGTACGTGGAGATCGAGGGCGCCCCGCACGGCCTGCTGTGGACCCATGGGGACCGCCTCAACGAGATCCTGGTGCGTTTCCTGAGCGCGTAGTCGGCGTCGGCGCGGTCGTCCGCGCGACGGGCCGGGTCGGGACCCTCGTGTCCGGGCCCGGCCCCTGCCATGCTGGTGGCCGGCGAAAGGGGAGAGCCATGCCCGAGCGGGACCGGCGGATCCGACCGAGGCGGACCACGACACTGCGGGTGACCGAGGACTTCGACGCCCCGGTGGAGCGCGTGTTCGCGCTGATCCTCAGCCAGGAGGGTTTCCTGGACGCCATGCCCCCGGGCGTGGAGGTGCTGTCCTGGCCCGCCCCCTTCGAGGCGGGCGGGGTCATGGACCTGCGTTGGGGCGTGGCCGGTCGGTACCCGGTGCGGTGGACCGCCGTCATCGACGCCTACGAGGAGGGACGCTCCTTCAGCGACCTCCAGGTACGCGGACCGTTCCGGTACTGGCGGCACACCCACGTCGTCGAGGCGCGCGGTGAGGGCACCCGGCACACCGACGTGGTGGAGATCAGCACCGGGCTGGGACCGGTGGGCGACCTGGCCGCCGCCACGGCGATCCGCGGCGCGTTCGGCCCCCGCCTGCGCCGGATGCACGCCGCGCTGGCCTAGGGTCCGGGTGCCGCACCACCGGGGGTGCTCTTGTACACGAAGGCCTGGGCCGTGCTCTCGATGAACACGGTGCGGTTCCGGGGGCGGCCTCGTGAGGGACGCGCCCTCCCGTCGTGGGCGGAGAGAGTTCCCGGCTCCTCGGGTGTCCGGAAACGGGACGGGGGCACCGGCGGAGACCTCACGAGGACACGGAACGGGGAAGCGCCCCGGTGGGTGCCGACTCCCGTCCGAGGCGCTCCGTCCGTGCACCCGGCCTACAGGCGGGCGATGGCCTTGGCCGGGTTCTCCATGGCGTCGGCGACCACGCGCATGAAGCCCGCGGCCGCACCGCCGTCGCACACCCGGTGGTCGAAGGCGAAGGACAGCTGGGTGATCTTGCGGACCGTCAGCTCTCCGTCGACGACCCACGGGCGGTCGATGATCCGGCCGAGGCCGAGGATCGCCACCTGGGGGTGGTTGATGATCGCGGCGCTCCCGTCGACGCGCAGCGCACCGTAGTTGTTCAGGGTGAACGTGCCGCCCGTGAGTCGGGCGGGCTCGACCCTGCCCTCGCGGGCCAGCCGCGTGAGCTCCCTGATCTCGGTGTCCAGCTCGGCGGTGGTGAGCCGGTGCGCGCCCATCACGGCGGGCGCGACCAGACCGCGGTCGGTCTGGACGGCCAAGCCGAGGTTGACCCCGTCGTACTGGACGAGTTCCTCGCGCTCGGTGTCCACGAGCCCGTTCAGCTCGGGATGGGCGCGTAGTCCGGCCAGGACGAACCGGGCCACGTAGGCGAGCAGCCCCGGACCCTCGGGATCCGACCCGCGCAGTTCGACCAACGCGGTGGCGTCGACGTCCACCCACACGGTCGCCTCGGGGATCTCCCGGCGACTTCGGGAGAGCGAGGCGGCCACGGTCCTGCGGAAGGCGCCCATCGGGGCCCGTCGGGACTCGACGAGTCCGGTGCGGGTGTCGAGGGCTCCCGGCTCGACCGGTGCCGGGGTCGTACCCGGCACCTCCCGTGGTGGGGCGGCGACGGGCGTCGTCCGGGTGGGGACCGCGACCGGGGCGGACGGGGCCGGAGCGGTGGTGGCACCGGCCGCCTCGATCGCGGAGCGTACGTCGCGCCGGGTGACGAGCCCTCCGGGGCCGCTGCCCGGGATCTCGGACACGCGCAGGCCGGCCTCCCGGGCCATCTGGCGGACCAGGGGAGAGGTGACCAGCGGGACCCGGCGCGACGGGGCCGGCGGCCGGGCACCACGCGCCGACGGGTGGGAGCGGGGGCGGCGGCGCCGTCCGGTGGCCTGGGACTCGGGGGTCCCGTAGCCGATGAGAACGTTGCCCGAACCCGTGCCGGCGCGCTCCTCCTCGCGGTAGCGCTCGCCCGCGGTGTCGACGCGGGGCTCGGCCACCGGGGCCGCGGCCACCGGGGCCGTGGCCACCGGGGCCGTGGCGACCGGGGCCGTGGGGGCGGGAGGCGCCGGGGACGGGTCCGTCCCGGACTCCACGGTGATGAGCGGGCGACCGACCGCCATCACCTCGCCCTCGCCCCCGTGCAGGACCGCGACGGTCCCGGCGAAGGGGGAGGGGACCTCGACGATCGACTTGGCCGTCTCCACCTCGGCGATCGGCTGGTCGAGGGTGATGGTGTCGCCGACGGCGACCAGCCACCGGACCACCTCGGCCTCGGTCAGTCCCTCCCCGAGATCGGGCAGGTCGAAGATCTGGGCGGTCACTGGTCCTCCCACTGCAGGTCGTCGACGGCGTCGAGGATGCGGTCCACACCGGGCAGCTGGAAGCGCTCCAGCTTGGGCGGGGGGAAGGGGATGTCGAAGCCGGTGACCCGACGGACCGGGGCGGCCAGGGAGTGGAAGCAGCGCTCGGTGACCCGGGCGACGATCTCGGAGGCGACACTGGCGTAGCCGCTCGCCTCGGCGACCACGACGGCGCGGCCGGTGGAGCGCACGGCGGCGCACACCGTCTCGTCGTCGAAGGGCACGGGGGAACGCACGTCCACGACCTGGAGGCTGCGCCCCTCCTGGGCGGCGGCCTCGGCGGCCTCCAACGCGGTGGGCACCGAGGGGCCGTAGGCGATGAGGGTGGCGTCGGTGCCCTCCCTGCGGACGACGGCCTTGCCCAGGGCCGGGGCGGGCCGGTCGACGTCCACCTCGTCCTTGGCCCAGTAGAGCTTCTTGGGCTCCATGAACACGACCGGGTCGGGTGAGGCGATGGCCTCGCGCAGCAGGAAGTAGGCGTCCTCGGGGGTGGCCGGGGTGACGACCTTCAGCCCCGGGGTGTGGGCGTAGTAGGCCTCGGAGGAGTCGCAGTGGTGCTCGACACCACCGATACCGCCGGCGAAGGGGACCCGGATGACCATGGGCAGGCCGACCCGGCCACGGGTGCGGTTGCGGGTCTTGGCCACGTGGCTGGCGATCTGCTCGAAGGCCGGGTAGGCGAAGGCGTCGAACTGCATCTCGACCACCGGGCGCATACCGTTCATCGCCATGCCCACGGCCATACCGACGATGCCGGACTCGGCCAGCGGGGTGTCGAAGCAGCGGTCCTCACCGAACTCGGCGGTCAGACCGTCGGTGATACGGAAGACACCACCGAGCGGGCCGACGTCCTCACCGAACACGTACACGGAGGGATCCTCGGCGAGGGAGTCGCGCAGCGCCCGGTTGAGCGCCTGCGCCATGGAGAGCTTCTCGGTCGCCATCGTCAGTTGCCCTCTCGGCTCAGTTCGTCGGCCAGGAAGGCGGCCTGCTCGGTCAGCTGCGGGGTGGGGTCGGCGAACACGTGCGCGAACAGCTCGGCGGGTTCGGGGTCCACGTCCTTCGCGACGCCCTCGCGCATGTGGGCGGCGACCGCTTCGGCGGCCTCGGTGATCTCGGACCGGCGGGCCTTGGTGAGCACGCGCTTGCGCTTGAGGTACTTCTCCAGACGCAGCAGCGGGTCGCGCTCCACCCACGGGTCGACCTCGCCGCTGTCGCGGTAGCGGGTGTCGTCGTCGGCGTTGGTGTGCGCCTGCATCCGGTAGGTGTGGGCCTCGACCAGTCGGGGGCCCGCACCGGAGCGGGCGGCCTCGACGGCCTGCTCCAGGACGGCCAGGACCGCGGCGGGGTCGTTGCCGTCCACGCGTTCACCGTCGACCCCGTAGCCCACGCCCTTGTGGGCGAGGGAGGGGGCGGCGCTCTGCCGCGCCAGGGGCACGGAGATGGCGTACTCGTTGTTCTGCACGAAGAACACGACCGGGGCCTTGAACACCGCGGCGAAGTTGAGCGCCTCGTGGAAGTCGCCCTCACTGGTGGCGCCGTCGCCGCACAACGCCATGACCACGGTGTCCTCACCGCGCAGGCGGGCCGCGTGGGCGACGCCCACGGCGTGCAGCAACTGGGTGGCGAGTGGGGTCGCCTGGGGCGCGACGTTGTGGGCGTAGGGGTCGTAACCCGAGTGCCAGTCGCCCTTGAGGAGGGTGAGGACCTCGACCGGGTCGACGCCGCGCGCGATGACGGCGGCGGTGTCACGGTAGGTCGGGAAGAGCCAGTCACCGTCGGCGAGCGCGAGCGCGGCACCGGTCTGGCAGGCCTCCTGTCCATGGGAGGAGGGGTAGACGGCGAGGCGGCCCTGACGGACGAGCGCGCCCGCCTGGTCGTTGACCCTGCGGCCGATCACCAGGGAGGTGTACACCTCCAACAGACGTCGGTGGTCGGGCATCGGGAGTCCGGAGCCGTCGACCCGGCTCCCCTGCTCGTCGAGCAGCCGGAGGGGCTCCTCGGAGGGGAGTAGGCCCTGGTGTCCACCCATGCTGCAACCTCCTGGTGCACAAAAGATCTGTATGCAGACATGGTGCTGTTTCCGGCCATCTGTTCGCCACAAACCGGACAGAATCAAGAAGATGTCGCGAGAACGGGCGCGATGATGATCAAAACGTCCAGCCATGTGACCCAGGACACCGTTCCGCATGGACATGTGGCCCAGGACTCCAAGTCACGTGACCCTCGCCGCACCCCCGAGGCGGCCACCCCGGCCCCACCACGGTTCACCTCCGGGCCGACGCCCGCCAGACCCACCGCGCCGACGGCCCGACACCGGGGCGTCGTTAGCATGGATCGGTGCGGAGAGCGGCCTGACCTGCGGGGCATTCCGCACGCACCGAACACCGCAAGGGCTACCAGGGAGAACCAGACCGTGAGCGACGAGCGCGAGAACCTGACCTACGAGCTCTTCGGCACCGCGATGCGGGAGATGGCCCAGGCGATCGCCGACGACGGCTTCGAGCCGGACATCATCCTGTCGATCGCCCGGGGCGGCCTGTTCGTCGCCGGCGGCCTGGGCTACGCCCTGGACGTCAAGAACCTGCACGTGATGAACGTGGAGTTCTACACCGGGGTCGGCACGACCCTCGACATGCCCGTCATGCTCCCCCCGGTCCCCAACGTGGTCGACCTGAGCAACAAGAAGGTGCTGGTCGCCGACGACGTCGCCGACACCGGCAAGACCCTCAAGCTCGTGCACGACTTCTGTGCCGCGCACGTCGCCGAGGTCCGCAGCGCGGTCGTCTACGAGAAGCCGCAGTCGCTCATCAAGTGCGAGTACGTGTGGAAGCACACCGACCGTTGGATCAACTTCCCGTGGTCGGTCCTGCCCCCGGTGGTCGAGCGCGAAGACCAGGTCCGCGACGCCTGACGTCGGTGCCTCCGGCCGCCGCGGGCACGGCGGCCGGAAGCGCCCCACGGCCCACCGGGGCGACGCACGCGCCGACGTGGTGTTTCACGTGAAACACCGAATCCCGTCGGCGCGGCACGGTGACCGCACGTCACCGCGCACGTCCCCCTCTTCCATGCCCCGCCGGCGCCCCGTTCCGGGCACCTCCCGCACCCCTTCCCGGACCCAACTCTTGGCAAGGAATCGACGCGGTCGGCGTCCGTTCTCCTCAGGGCGGGCAGGGGCCGGACGGGTCCGGGACACACCCGACCCCAGGGACCACCGCAGGGGAAGGGAACGGACA
Source organism: Nocardiopsis sp. MG754419 (assembly GCF_018207095.1). Lineage (GTDB taxonomy): Bacteria > Actinomycetota > Actinomycetes > Streptosporangiales > Streptosporangiaceae > Nocardiopsis. The sequence continues at coordinate 16,666 of NZ_QOCZ01000108.1, forward strand.
TGAAGGCCATCACGACACTCGCCCATGTGTCCTCCGCGCTCGGCCGAGGGCTGCTCGCCGGGGCGGTGGGCACCGCCGCGATGACGGTCTCCAGCACCCTGGAGGCTCGACTGCGCCGGCGCGGCGCGAGTTCCGCACCGGCCCACGCCGCGGGCGAGGTCCTACGGGTGCGACCGGTCGACGATCCGGCCGGCGGGCGCTTCGCCACCGCCGTGCACTGGGGGTACGGAACGGGGTGGGGCGGCGCCCGGGGACTGGTGGGCGCCCTCGGCCTGAGCGGCCCCGCCGCGACCCTCGTCCACCTCGGTCTGGTGTGGGGGAGTGCGCAGGTCATGCTTCCGGCCACGGACACGGCCCCGCCCCTGTGGCACTGGTCGCCGACGGAGATCGGGCTGGACCTGCTGCACCACGGCGTCTACGCCGCGGTGACCGGCTCCGTGTACGAACTGCTCGACGGCGCCTGAGAACCCGCGGCCCGGCACTCGCCCGGCGGCCGCACCAGGTGCGGGACGGGCGTGCCCCCGGAGGCGCCGAAGGTTCCCGCCGTGCCGTGGGGCGCCCGAACACCGGCCGAAGCGCAGCGGGGCACAAGCCCCGAGCAGGCAGGACCTAAGTGCCGACCAGCCGGGAGAGTTCCACGCGGGAGCGGATCCCCAGCTTGCTGTAGATGTTGCGCAGGTGGTGATCGACCGTGCGAATGCTCAGGTGCAGGCGCGCGGCCACCTCGCGGTTGGTCGCCCCGCCCGCCACGTGCTGGGCGATGCGCGACTGCTGTGGACTGAGCCGGTCGTGCCCACCCGGTTCCCGCGCCGCGACACTGCCACGGGCGGCCCGGAGTTCCTCCGACGCCCTCCGGGCCCAGGGCAGGGCACCGAGGCGCTCGAAGGCCTCCAGGGCGACGTACAGGTGCTCCCTCGCCCGACCGGGATGCCGCGAGCGCCGCAGATGCCCCCCGTAGAGCAGGCGGGTGCGGGCCTCCTCCAGGTCGCAGTAGCCGGAGGCGTGCAGTTCCAGGGCCCGGGCGAAGTGGCCGTCGGCCTCCTCACCCTCGGACAACAGCGCCCGACAGCGCAGCACGAGGGCCCGCGCGGTGTCGTTACCGGTGGCCTCGGCCCACCCCGCGAAGGTCTCCACCGCCGGTAGCACGCGGACGTCCACCCCGCCGAGCACGGACGCCTCCACCAGGTGCGGTGTGATGAGCAGGCGCACCGCCGCGTGTCCGCTTCCGGGGCCGGACCGGGCCAACACCCGCAACCTCATGGCGGCCTCCGCCGTGCGTTCGGCGCCCAGGTCGAGTTGGGCCAGGGCCCAGGCGGCCAGTCCCGCGGGCAGTCCGACGTCGTGCTCACGGGCCAGGGACAACGCCGTCCCGGCGTGCGCGCGGCACGTCTCCTCCTCTCCGCGCACCGCCGCCACCAGGGCCAGCGCGGCACGGTGGTGGCTGGCGCAGTTCCACTGCCCGGTCTCGACGGCCCGACGCAGCCCCTCGGTCGCGCTCTCCTCCGCCAGGACCAGGCGACCGAACCACAGCTCGGCGTACGTGAGGAACTCCAGGGCCTGGGGGACCAGGGCGAGCGCGCCCGTGCGGCGGGCCACCGCGGCCGCCCGGCCCGCGAGCGCACGGGTGCCGACGTGATCGCCCCGGAGCAGCCCGGCGATCCCGCCCATGACGAGGGAGCGGGGATCGTCCGCGGCGACGGCCGCTTCCTGGGCCCGTCCCAGGGCGACCATCCCCTCGCGGTGACGGCCCTGGAAGAGCGCGGCCTTGCCGGTCATGTAGTCGAGGATCAGGCGGTGTCGTGGCGGATCGGTCTCCTCGTCCACCCCCAGCGCACGCGCGCGCTCGGCGGTCGCGAAGAAGCGTTCGTGGTCCCCGGACAGGCATCCGGCCTCGCCCGCCTGGTACAGCAGTTCGAGGGCGGTGCCGGGGTCGAGGTCGGCCAACCGGTCCGCGGTTCCGTCCAGGCGTTGGCACGCGTCGAGCGCCACGCCGGAGCGCAGGTCCATCTCGGCACGCAGGATTTCGGCGTGGTCGGAGAGGGGAACGGCGTGCTCCAGCACCCGACGGGCGCGCCCCTCGTCACCGGCCAGCCAGGTCGCCCGTGCCGCGTCCGCCGAGCGGCGGGATCGGGTGGCGGGGTCGGGGGT
>NZ_QOCZ01000109.1 GCF_018207095.1 Nocardiopsis sp. MG754419
GCCCTCCCCGACCCCCCTGGGCGGCATGGTGAGTTCGGCGGCGATGATCCCGGGCGGCCCCGAGGAGACCCTGCCCGAGCCTCTTCCCGACGACAGTGGCGTGGGCGACCTGCGCTCGCAGTTCCGCAGCTCCCTTCTGGGTCCGGGACGCACGCTGCGCCGGCCCAGTTTCGGTCCGCCCAAGGCCATGCGCTCCGAACAACCCGAGGAACGTCCCCCCGCGCCGGCTCTGGGCCGCCACCCCCTGGTGGACTCGGTCGAGGAGATGTTCCGGTCCTGGCCGGACCTGGAGCGGACCGTGGCCGCCGAACGTCTCTTCGCCACCGATCCCATCAGCATCCGCGTGCTGTCGGAGCAGATCGCCGTGGACGTCACCGAGATCCGCGGCGCACAACGCAAGGTCGAGGAGCGCCTGCTGCGCTGGCTCTCCTCCCCCGAAGGCGCCACCATCACCAAGCACCTGCGGGAGCTGTCCGACCAGCTGGGGTCGGCGACCACCATCGACCGACTCATCAACGCGCACCCGGACCACCCGGTGGACGTGCCCACGCTGAACACCCCGCTGTGGCGGGTGGTCATCACCCTGTTCACCGACCGGCGCATGCACAACGGCTGGCTCATCGCCGACGACCCCAACCGTCTGCGCTGGCAGACCCGGGAACTGCTGGACGACACCCCGGACCTGACCGAGGCCGGCATTCGCCTGGGCCGGATCGGCGTTCGCCAGCAGGAGCTGCGCGCCTGGCTGCTGAGCACCCCGGGCGTGAGTCTGCGCGAGGGCCGCGTGTACGTGGACACCTCCGTCCCCATGGAGGCTCCCGGCGGCGACCACTCCCCCGAGGGTTCGGGCACCACCGAGAACGGACTGCCGATCCGCCGGCGACCGGACGCCCCTGCCGAGGAGCCCCTGGGCGGCGCCGCTCCGGTCTCCGGGCACAGACCCGAACCCGAGCTCCATCCCCCTGTGGCTCCACCCACCGTGGTGGCCCCGCCGCCCCTGGCCCCGCCCCCCGGGCAGGCACCGGCCCGGCACGGCGCGAGCGAACCGGCCATGTCGGCGCGGTGCTTCCGCGCCCCCGACGGGCGCTGGTGGCACCGCATCGACATCACCGCCGACCACCTCAACGGCGCCCCGGTCGCCGTGCCCGCGGGGTACGCCACCCACCTGGGTCTACAGCCCGGACGGTTGCTGTGCCTGACCGCGCCCGGAGCGGACCTGCTCGTCCTGGTCTGGCGCGACCAACCGGCCTTCGACTCGTTGCGCCCCCTGCTGCGCAGGCAGGCCGTCCAACCGGGCGACCGTATCTTCATCACCGTCTCCGGTGACCGGCTGGACGCGCGCAAGCTCCCGGCGGCCGACCTGAGCGGACATTCGCCCTACGCGCGGGCGCTGCACCTGATCGGTTACACCGCCCCCGCCGCCACCGGCGACGCCCTCAAGATCCTCTCCCGCAGGATCACCGACAACGGCGACGAGTCCCTGGCCGCTCCTCAGGCCCTGCTGGACGTACTGACCCTGCGCGGTGACGACGACATCGCCGGCGAACTGCGTTCGGGCATGTTCGCCGCACACTAGGTCCCGCGCCCCCAGGACCGCCGCGGCCCGTGTCCGAGCACCACGCGGCGGGTGCCCACCGACCACGCACCAGGGCGCCCTCACCGCCCACCGAAGCCCCCGGGTTCCGCCCGGGGGCTTCGTCGTGCCCCGTCGGCCGGTTCCGGGCGCTCACCGACCCCGGCGTGACAGAACACCCCACAGAGATGTAGGTTAGCCTTACCTAAGAGAGCTGAGGTGATCCCGCTGTTCACGCACGCCCTGGAACCGTCCCCCGCGGAACGGGCCCGTTCGGTCCTGGCCCGCCCCAACCCGGCGACCGTCACGACCTCCGACCTGTCCCTGCACCTCACCGGCCCCGCCTGCCACACCGGACCCGACGGGGAGATCACCCTGCTCGTACCGGACCAGCACCGCGTCCTGGCCGAGATCGGCCCGCAGGGGCCGGAGGCGACCATCGAGTTCACCGACACCGCCCCCGTCGACCTGCGCGACCGGACCCGCTCCCTGCTGTGGATCAACGGCGCCCTGAGCCGCCCCACCGCGAGCGAGGCGCGCGAGCGCGCCTTGGCCGTGCTGGAGGAGGATCTCGACGAACGCCTCCTGGACCTGGGACACGGACGGACCATGATCGTCCTGCACCCCCACCTGGTCGTCTACTCCGACCACGACGGCTGCCACCTGCTGCCGCCGGAGGAGTTCACCCGCCTGAACGCCGACCCCTTCGACCGTTGGGAGGGGCCGTGGTTGCGCCACCTGGACCAAGACCACGCCGACCTGCTCGACGCCGTGGTCGCGCACTGCCCCGTCCCCCTGCCCGACGGTCGCCCGCGCCCGTTGGGGGTGGACCGTTACGGTCTGCGCCTGAGGTTGGAGGGCGCCGAGGGCGACCACGACGTGCGCATCCCCTTCCGCCGCCCCGCGCGCACCGCGCAGGAGGTCGCCCACCAGGTCCAGGAACTGGCCCATGTCCCCTACGACCGTTGCTGAGGTCCGCCGGGCGTCAGAACGGCGGGCCCAGCGGTTCGATCCAGTGGAACAGACCGACGTAGGAGAGCAGGTACAACCCCAGCCCCACGCACTGCACGCGAAGCGTCATCCGACGTCGGGGGCTCGCCCGGCACGAGACCACCCGGTGGAAGTGCTCGACCCCGTAGGGCAGGAAGAACAGCCACACCGCCCCCCATCCCCAGAACATCACCAGGTGCAGGCCCCCGGTCGCGTAGTTGATCGGCAGCATGAGCAGGCCCATCTGACAGGCGAGGAGAACGAGGCCCAGACAGGCCACGATCACCGTCCACACGCCGATCCACAGGGGGGAGGTGGGGCCTTCGTCGGTCGTTTCCGGCAGTGCGCCGGCGCGGGGGTCCATGGGTCCATCATGCTCCCGGACCGCCGGACCCTCGCGGTGCCCCCACGAAACGACGACGGGCCGGAACCCGAAGGTCCCGGCCCATGGCACTGATCGCCTCAGACGTTGAAGCCCAGCATGCGCAGCTGGTCCCGCCCGTCGTCGGTGATCTTGTCCGGACCCCACGGCGGCATCCAGACCCAGTTGATCTTGACGTCGCGCTCGAACTCGTCCAAGGCGCTGTTGGCCTGGTCCTCGATGACGTCGGTCAACGGGCAGGCCGCACTGGTCAGGGTCATGTCCAGCGTGATCGACGTGTCGTCGGCGTTCACTCCGTAGAGCAGCCCCAGGTCGACGATGTTGACCCCGAGCTCGGGGTCGATGACGTCCTTGAGCGCCTCACCGATCTCCTCGGCCAGGGCCTCCTGCTCCGGGGAGAGCGGAGCGGCCTCGGGCTTCTCGGCGGTCTCGGTCGTCGTGCTCTCGTTCTCGCTCATTCAGGCGCCTTCCTTGTCCAAGGACTGCGACACCGCGTCCTTCCATGCCATCCACCCCAGCAGGGCGCACTTGATCCGGGCCGGGTACTGCGACACACCGACGAACGCGACCGCGTCCTCCAGCACGTCCTCGTCGGGTTCACCCTTGCCCTTGGACTGCATCATCTCGGTGAAGGCGTCCAGGGTCCGCATCCCCTCGGCCACCGACCGGCCGATGAGCAGGTCGGTCAGGACCGAGGTGCTGGCCTGGCTGATCGAGCAGCCCATCCCCTCGTAGGAGACGTCGCTGATGATCGCCTTCTCGTCCAGTTCCGCCCCCTCGGAGGCGGGGGTCAACGTCACCCGGAGCGTCACCTCGTCCCCGCAGGTGGGGTTGATGTGGTGCGCCTCGGCGTTGTGCGGATCCCGCAGCCCCTTGTGGTGCGGGTTCCGATAGTGGTCCAGGATGATCTCCTGGTACATCGCGTCCAACTGCATGGTCAGGCAGAATCCTCGTTCCTAGGCCCTGGTCCCGAAGAACCTCTGGGCGGCCCGGATGGCCTCCGCGAGCGCGTCCACGTCCTCCACCGTGTTGTAGAGGTAGAAGGACGCACGCGTGGTCGCGACGATACCGAGCTTGCGGTGCAGCGGCCAGGCGCAGTGGTGGCCCACCCGCACCTCGACCCCTTGGTCGTCCAGAACCTGCCCGAGATCGTGCGGGTGGATGTCGTCCACGACGAACGACACCGCTCCGCCCCGGTCCACGGCCTCCGTCGGACCCACGATGCGCACACCCTCGATCGCGCCCACCTGCTTGAGCGCGTACTCGGTGAGCTCGTGCTCGTGCGCGGCGACCCGGTCCATGCCCACCTTCGACAGGTAGTCACAGGCCGCGGCCAGTCCGACGGCCTGCGGAGCCATCGGCACACCGGCCTCGAACCGCTGGGGCGGGTCCGCCCAGGTGGAGTGGCTCATGTGCACCACACCGATCATGGAACCACCGCTGATGAACGGCGGCATGGCGGCGAGGAGCTCCCTGCGTCCCCAGAGGACGCCGATCCCGTTGGGACCGAGCATCTTGTGCCCCGAGAAGGCGAGGAAGTCGACGTCCAGTTCGGCGACGTCGACCGGCATGTGCGGCACCGACTGGCAGGCGTCCAACAGCACCAGGGCACCGACCTCGCGGGCCCGGGCGGTGATGGGCGCCACCGGGTTGACGGTGCCCAGCACGTTGGACTGGTGCGCGAACGCGACCAGCCTGGTGCGCTCGTTGACCAGCTCGTCCAGGTCCGACAGGTCCAGACGGCCCTGGTCGGTCACCGGGAACCAGCGCAGCGTCGCACCGGTACGCCGGCACAGCTCCTGCCAGGGCACCAGGTTGGCGTGGTGCTCCATCTCGGTGACGACGATCTCGTCACCCGGCCCCACCTGGAACCTGCGCATTCCCTCGTCGGCCGTGGCCGCGTTGCTCATCGCGTACGCGACCAGGTTGACCGCCTCGGTGGCGTTCTTGGTGAACACCACCTCGCCCGAGTCGGCCCCGATGAACGACGCGATCGTCTCCCGGGCCGACTCGTAGGCGTCGGTGGCCTCCTCCGCGAGCTGGTGCGCTCCCCGGTGCACCGCCGCGTTGTGGCGTTCGTAGAACTCACGCTCGGCGTCCAGCACCTGCCGGGGTTTTTGCGAGGTGGCCCCGGAGTCGAGGTACACCAACGGGCGCTCGGCACGGACGGTCCGGGAGAGGATCGGAAAGTCCTCCCGGATCGCCTTGGTGTCGAGCGGGCCCGTTGCGGGCCGTCCCAGCTCGCGATCGCTCATGTGTTACGCGCCCGCCTTCACGAACCGCTCGTAGCCCTCGGTCTCCAGAACGTCGGCGAGCTCGGCGCCACCGGACTCGGCGATCCGGCCGTCGGCGAAGACGTGGACGAAGTCCGGCTTCACGTAGTTGAGGATGCGGGTGTAGTGCGTGATGAGCATGACGCCCAGGTCGCTGTCGGCCTGCGCGCGGTTGATGCCCTCGGAGACGATCTTGAGCGCGTCGACGTCCAGGCCGGAGTCGGTCTCGTCCAGGATGGCGACCTTGGGCTTGAGCAGCTCCAGCTGGAGGATCTCGTGGCGCTTCTTCTCACCGCCGGAGAAGCCCTCGTTGACGCCGCGGGCGGCGAACGCCGAGTCGATCGACAGGTTCTTCATGGCGCCCTGCAGTTCCTTGGAGAACTGACGGAGCTTGGGGGCCTCGCCGCGCACGGCCGTGACCGAGCTGCGCAGGAAGTTGGACATGGACACACCCGGAACCTCGACCGGGTACTGCATGGCCAGGAACACGCCGGCGCGGGCCCGCTCGTCCACGTCCATCTCCAGGACGTTCTCACCGTCGAGGAGGACCTCGCCCTCGGTGATCTCGTAGCGGGGGTGGCCCGCGATGGCGTAGGCGAGCGTGGACTTGCCGGAGCCGTTGGGACCCATGATGGCGTGGGTCTCACCGGAGTTGATGGTCAGGTCAACGCCCTTGAGGATCTCCTGCCGCTCGTCCTCGCTGATGAGGACGTCGGCGCGCAGACCGCGGATTTCGAACTTCGTCATATCAGGCCTCAGGAATTCTTCTCATCCAGCGAAACGAGCACGTCGTCGCCGTCGATCTTCACGTCGTAGGTGGGAACCGGCTGTGTGGCGGGCGGGTTGATCGGCGCCCCCGAGCGCAGGTCGAAGCAGGACCCGTGGAGCCAGCACTCGATCGTGCCGTCCTCGACCTCGCCCTCGGACAGGCGGACCTCGGCGTGCGAGCACACGTCACGCACGGCGAACACCTCGCCCTCGGTGCGCACCAGCGCGATGGGCGTCTCGTCGTCCGTCTCGATCCCCAGGACACCGTCCTCGGGGATCTCGTCGAGTTCGGCGACCTTGATCCAACCGCCCGTCTCACTCATGCGCGGCAAGCTTTCGCTCGACCTTCTCCATGACGTGGTCGCGCAGTTCCTGGTCGTCGATCCGGTTGACGATGTCCAGGAAGTAGCCACGGATGATCAGGCGACGGGCCTCCTCCTCGGGAATCCCGCGCGAGCGCAGGTAGAAGAGGTGGATGTCGTCCAGTCGACCGCTGGCGCTGGCGTGCCCGGCCCCCTGGACCTCACCGGTGAAGATCTCCAGGTTCGGCACGGAGTCGACACGGGTGTCGTCGGTGAGCTGCAGGTTGCGGTTGTGCTCGTAGGAGTCGGTGCCCGTGGTGCCCTCGCCGATGATGACGTCACCGATCCAGACGGTGTGGGCCCCGGCGCCGCTGAGCGCGCCCTTGTAGTCCACCCGCGAACGGGTGTGGGACAGGTTGTGGTCGATCAGCGAGCGGTGCTCGTGGTGCTGACCGTCACCGGCGAAGTAGAGCCCGTAGAGCTCGGCGTTGCCGCCCCGCCCCTCGTAGGACACGCGCGGCGACAGACGGACCAGGTCACCGCCCAGGGTGATGATGACCGACCTGAAGCTCGCGTCCTTGCCGATGCGGGCGTTGTGCTGGCTGACCTCGACCGCGTCGTCGTCCCACTCCTGGAGACTGACCAGGGTGAGCTTGGCGCCCTCGCCGACGTGGACGTCGAGGTTGCCGGCGCGCACACCGGTGCCGGTGTTGGTGATGATCACCGTGACCTCGGCCATCGGCTGCACGTCGATGATGAGCTGCTCGAAGGCGGTGCCGCCGAGGCCCTTCCGGTCGATCGTGATCGCCTTGTCGGCGACCAGCGAGCGCGGCACGGTCACGACGGTGGCCTGCTCGAAGGCGCTGTAGGCCTGCGCGATCACGCGGTCGACGGGCAGGCCCGCCTTGCCCAGGCGCTCGTCGTCCCGGCCGACCTGCTCGACGGTGACGCCCTCGGGGGCGTCCACGACCGTCTCGTCGGTGCCGTCGGCGGTCCCGTTCCAGTCGTGCAGTCCCTTGAGACGGCGCAGCGGGGTGAACCGCCACTCCTCCTCGCGTCCGTTGGGGACGGGGAAGTCGCTCACGTCACGGGAGCCGTGCGTGTCGAGCTTGGACAAGGGGATCTGTCCCAGCCCGTGGCTGTGCGCCTTGGGCTCCGTGTTCGTGGTCGTCAACTTATCCCACCGATCCTTCCATCTGGAGCTCGATCAGACGGTTCAGCTCCAGCGCGTACTCCATCGGGAGCTCCCGTGCGATGGGCTCCACGAATCCTCGGACGACCATGGCCATGGCCTCTTCCTCGGGCATCCCCCGGCTCATCAGGTAGAAGAGCTGGTCCTCACTGACCTTGGAGACGGTGGCCTCGTGCGCGAGCTCGGTGTCGTCCTCGCGCAGGTCGTTGTAGGGGTAGGTGTCGGACCGGCTGATCGTGTCGATCAGCAGGGCGTCGCACTCGACCGAGGACTTGGCGAAGTGCGCCCCCTCCTGGACCTGGATCAGGCCACGGTAGGAGGAACGACCGCCACCACGCGCCACCGACTTGGAGACGACCTTGGAGGAGGTGTTGGGCGCGCAGTGCACCATCTTGGCGCCGGTGTCCTGGTGCTGGCCCTCGCCCGCGAAGGCGATGGACAGGGTCTCGCCCTTGGCGTGCTCGCCCATCAGGTACACGGCCGGGTACTTCATGGTGACCTGGGAGCCGATGTTGCCGTCGACCCACTCCATGGTCGCGCCCTCTTCGGCGATGGCGCGCTTGGTGACCAGGTTGAAGACGTTGTTCGACCAGTTCTGAATGGTCGTGTAACGGCAGCGGGCGTTCTTCTTGACGATGATCTCGACGACCGCGGAGTGCAGGGAGTCCGACTTGTAGATCGGCGCGGTGCAGCCCTCGACGTAGTGGACGTAGGCGCCCTCGTCGACGATGATCAGCGTCCGCTCGAACTGACCCATGTTCTCGGTGTTGATCCGGAAGTAGGCCTGGAGCGGGATCTCCACGTGCACGTTCTTGGGCACGTAGATGAACGACCCGCCACTCCACACCGCGGTGTTGAGCGCGGCGAACTTGTTGTCGCCGGGCGGGATCACGGAGCCGAAGTACTCCTCGAAGATCTCCGGGTGCTCCTTGAGAGCGGTGTCGGTGTCCAGGAAGATGACGCCCTGCTCCTCCAGGTCCTCACGGATCTGGTGGTAGACGACCTCGGACTCGTACTGCGCGGCGACACCGGCGACCAGACGCTGCTTCTCCGCCTCGGGGATGCCCAGCTTGTCGTAGGTGTTCTTGATGTCCTCGGGCAGGTCCTCCCAGGAGGTGGCCTGCTTCTCCGTGGACCGCACGAAGTACTTGATGTTGTCGAAGTCGATCTTGGACAGGTCCGCGCCCCAGTCGGGCATGGGCTTCTTGCCGAAGAGCTTGAGCGACTTCATCCGGAGTTTGGTCATCCACTCCGGCTCGCTCTTCTTCGCCGAGATGTCCCGAACGACCTCTTCGTTCAGGCCACGACGGGCGGTGGCTCCGGCCTCGTCGGAGTCGGCCCATCCGTACTCATATGTTCCGAGCCCCTCGAGCTCGGGGTGCGCGACAGAAGTCATGCGCGGACTCCTCCTGGACTCAGACGTCCTTGTGATGGTGCGATCCTCCGCCCGCCGCACGGCGGGCGCTGGTGGTCGCGGGGGCGTGAATCTCCCCGCCCGCCACGTCACCCCGCGGAGTGACGTGTGTGGTGCACACACCATCGCCGTGGGCGATGGTGGCCAATCTGCGCACCGGGGTGCCCAGAAGCCGCGCGAAGGCCTCGATCTCGGCCTCACAGAGTTGCGGGAACTCGGCGGCCACGTGCGCGACGGGGCAATGGTGTTGGCACAACTGGTCGCCGCCTCCGGGCGCGGGCGCCTGGCCCGCGATGGCGGCGTAGCCGTCGTTGGAGAGCGCCTCGGCCAGCAGACGGACCCGCTGTTCGGCGGGGACGGCGTCCAGCATCGGCTTGTAGCGCCGCTCCAGGTCGGCCACCTGACTCCGAGCGAACTCCTTGACGGCCTCGGGACCGCCGGACCGCGCCAGGAAGCGCAGTGCGTTGGAGGCGAGGTCGTCATAGGCGTGCACGAAGGCGTCGCGCCCGGCCTCGGTGATACCGAAGACGCGGGCGGGTCGACCGCGACGACGGACACCGTGCGTGGGCCTGGCGTCGCGGGCCTCGATCATGCCCTCGGTGGTCAGGTTGTCGAGGTGGCGGCGGATGGCCGCCGGTGTCAGCCCCAGCCGTTCCCCCAGGGAGGAGGCGGTGATGGGGCCCTTCTCCAGGATGAGCCGGGCGACACGGGCACGGGTGCCGCGGTCGGGCCCGTTGAGGGCACGGGATGCGTTGGGTGCCTCGGGCATGGCGCTCCCCTCCCTCGTTCGACGACCGGCTCGTGGTTTTGACAACATCAGTGTGGCGTAAATAAGTCCGTCTAGGCAAACCCGACCCGATGCCTTTCATCACCAAGGTCAGGCTTGCCTAACCTGCGAGTTCACGCGGAGGTGACACGCGAATCCCGAACGCGACCACTCCGACACCGGCCGCATTTCCCGCATTCCGAGACGCGCATCTCGCCATTCAGTCGGGGCGCGCGGAGATCGGCGTACCGTCACCACCCCCCGCACCCGAAAGGACCAGGGAAAACCCGTCACCGAAGGTGAGCAACGGGGAATCGCGTCCCACCATTCCCTCGCGCGCACCGCACGTGGTACGCGTACGCTCCGGGCGGGGTGGTGAAGGCGAACGCCGGGTCGCACGTAAACTCAGGCCCCATGGACACACCCGCCCTTGAGGTCGTCGACCTGGTGAAGCGCTACGGCGCCACCACGGCCGTCACGGGCCTCTCGTTCACCGCGCGGCGAGGCGCGGTGACCGCCCTGCTCGGACCCAACGGAGCGGGCAAGACCAGCACCATCGAGATCTGCGAGGGCTTCCGCCGCGCCGACGACGGGCGCGTGCGCGTCCTCGGCATGGACCCGGTCACCGACGCCACCGCGCTCAAGCCCCGGGTCGGCGTGATGCCCCAGTCCGGCGGGGTGCCCACCGGTGCCCGCGCCGCCGAGTGGTTGCGCCTCATGGCGTCCTTCCACGCGAGCCCCATCGAGCCCGACCTGCTCCTGGACCGGCTCGGCCTCACCTCGGCCGGTCGCACGCCGTTCCGCCGCCTGTCCGGCGGACAGCAGCAGCGCCTCTCCCTGGCCTGCGCCGTCATCGGCCGCCCCGAGATCGTCTTCCTCGACGAACCCACCGCGGGGCTGGACCCCCAGGCCCGCATGGCCACCTGGGACCTGGTGAGCGCCCTGCGCACCGCGGGGGTGGCGGTCATCCTCACCACCCACCACATGGAGGAGGCCGAACGCCTCGCCGACCACGTGGTCATCATCGACCACGGTGCCGTGGTGGTCGACGGCACGCCCGAGGAGCTCACCGGCGGCCGCCGCGACGTGCGCTTCTCCACCGGCGCTCCGATCGACTCCGAGGCCCTGCGCGCCGCGCTGCCGGAGGGCGGGTCGGTGTCCACGGTGACCACGGGCGACCGGCACGAGCACACCGTGACCCCGGACGACCCGGACGCGCTGGGGCCGGAGTTCCTCGCCACGGTCACCGCCTGGTGCGCCTCGGCGGGTGTCCTCGCCGAGGACCTGCGCGTTCGACGGCGTACCCTCGAAGACGTCTTCCTCGAAACCACCGGCCGGGAACTGCGCGACTGATGACCGAGCACACCACCGGCACGGCCACCGCGGCCGTCGCCGACGCACCCACCCTCGCCACCGACCCCGGGCTGTTCACGCCGGCCCCGGGTGCGGCCCCGATGTGGCGCATGGTCGCCGCCCAGGCCGGCATGGAACTGCGCGTGATGCTGCGCCATGGCGAGCAGTTCCTGCTCACCATGGTCATCCCCGTGCTCCTCCTGGTGGGTTTCAGCCTCACCACCGTCCTGGACGTGGGCGAGGGCGCCCGCGTGGACGCGCTCACTCCCGGCATCCTGGCGTTGGCGATCATGTCCACCTCCTTCACCGGACTGGCCATCGGCACCGGGTTCGAGCGACGTTACGGCGTGCTCAAACGCCTGGGGGCCACCCCACTGTCGCGGTTCGGGCTGCTGGCCGCCAAGACCCTGGCCGTGTTGGCGGTGCAGGCCATCCAGATCACCGTCCTCGGTGTGGTCGCGCTGTTGCTGGGTTGGGCGCCCACGCTGAGCCCGCTCGGCGTGCTCGCGGCGTTGGCGCTGGTGTTGCTCGGCACCGCTGCGTTCAGCTCGTTGGCGTTGCTCATGGCGGGCACCCTGCGCGCCGAGGCGACCCTGGCCGGCGCCAACCTGGTGTACGTGCTCCTGCTGGGGCTGGGCGGGGTCCTCTTCCCGACCAGCAGCTTCCCCGGGCCGATGGAGCAGGCGGTGTCGGTGCTGCCGATCACCGCACTCGCCTCGGGACTGCGCGAGGTGCTCTCCCACGGTGCGCTCCCGGGGGCCGGCGCGTTCCTGGTCCTGGTCGTGTGGACGGCCGTGTGCGGCCTGCTGGCCTCGCGCCTGTTCCGCTGGGAGTGACGCGGCGGGCGCGCCCGGTCGCCACCGCCCGTCGGGTGCGGTGCGGCGATGGTGCGCACCCACGGTCGCGGGCGGGTGCGGTGACGGCGTCGCCGGGTCGAGGCGCGGCGGACCGGCGCGCCGTCGGCCCCACCCGAGACCCCGGTCGCGCGGACGGGCGGTCGTAGGCTGTCGGCCATGACGATCGACATCGACACCGTGACCAAGATTCTCCGCGAGGCCGCACAGGAGTCGATCCTGCCCCGTTTCCGCTCCCTGCGGGGGGACGAGGTGGCGGAGAAGGCGCCCGGGGAGATCGTCACCGTGGCCGACCGCGAGGCCGAGGCCACCATCGCCCGCCGGCTCCGCGAACTCGTCGACGCGCCCGTCGTGGGCGAGGAGGCCGCATCCGCGGACCCCGCGCTCCCGGACGCGCTGCGCACGGAGCCCACCGTGTGGTTGGTCGACCCGTTGGACGGCACCCGCAACTTCGTCCATGGCCACGAGGAGTTCGCCGTCATGGCCGCGCTGGTCCGCGGAGGCCGGACGGTGGCCTCCTGGATCCTGCGCCCGACGCTGGACCGTGTGTACACGGCCGAACAGGGGTCGGGCGCCTGGTGCGACGGCCGGCGGCTGCACCGGTCCCCCGCACCGGCCGACCCGGCCCGGCTGCGCGGGGTGGCGCTCTCGCGGTTCCTGCCGCCAGCGCAGCGTGCGCACGTGGAGGCCGCGACGGACCGGTTCGCCGAGGTGGGGGCCGGCTCCTCCTGCGCGGGGGTCGACTATGCCCGGCTGGTCGAGGGCGCACTGGACTTCGTGCTGTTCCATCGGACCCTGCCCTGGGACCACGCCCCCGGTGGCCTGCTGCTCACCGAGGCCGGCGGGGTCGCCCTGCGACCCGAGGGCGACCCCTACCGTCCGGGCGACGATCGTCCGGGGCTGCTCGACGCCGCCGACCCGCGGACCTGGCGCACGGTGCGGTCACTCCTGCTGTCCTGAGGTGAGGGCCGGCCCGGTCCGGGACCGGGCCTTGCGCCCTCGCGACACAAGGACAACGAGCGCCACCAGGAGGAGCGGCGCCGCCACCGGCGCGTAGCCGGCGCTCGGGGAACCCCCGGTGAGAAGGAGACCCACCGAGGCACCGCCCAGGGCCGCGCCCGCGTTGAAGGCGGTGTTCACCCAGTTCCCCGCCCGGGTCCGGAACCGCGGACGGACCGACGCGTCGGCGAGCAGGTAGGCCGTGGTGAGCAGCGGCGCGGCGAACACCCCCGCCACGAAGAGCAGGATCACCAGTGCCGGGAGGCCGGGGGCCAGGGCGACCGCGGCCACGGAGGCGCCCAACGCCGCCGCGAGCAGCGCCGACCGGGTGCCGGCGGCGCACCGCCAGGCCACGGCGCCGTAGGCCAGACCTCCGAGGGCACTGCCGCCGGCCTGCGCGGACGCGACCAGGACCACGGCCTCGACCGCTCTCTGTCCCTCCGCGAAGGCGACGTTCAGCAAGGCCGCCGCACCCAGGGTGAGGCCCATGGCCGCGGAGACCGCGACCGCGGAGAGGAAACCCCCACGGTCGGTGAGGAGCACGCCGTTCCCCGGCGCCGCGGCCGGGGACGGGGACGGGTCGCTTCCGGTGCGGACCGTGTCGTCCGTGTCCGCCATGGCACGGACCACCGGCGTGGTCACCATCCCCACCGTCCCCGCCGACACCAGGACGGCGCACAGGGCCGGCCCCGTCGAGGGCGGGCCGGCCCACAGCAGGGCGCCCAACATCAGCGGTCCGGTGAGGAGGATCAGCTCCTCGACCACGGTGTCCAGGCTGTAGGCGCGCTGGAGCAGGGCCCGGTCCGGGCACAGGTGGCTCCACACGCTCCGGGTCACCGGGCCGAGCGGTGGCGCGCAGGCACCCGCCACCATGGCCAGAGCGGCCAGGACGCCCGGGTGGGCACCGGGGTTCCAGGTGGTCGCGGCCAGCCCGGTCAGGGCCAGGGCGTGGAGCCCCGCCATCGGGGGCAGGGCGCGGCGAGGTCCGTGCCGATCGATGAGCGAGGCCCGCAGTGGCGACAGGACGGTGACGGTGAGGCCCAGCAGACCCATCACCAGCCCGACATGGGCGTAGGAACCGGTGGAGTGGACGATGGACAGGACCAGGGCCGGCGAGAGGATGCCGTAGGACAGGCGGCCCACGAGCGCGGGGGCCAGGAAACGGGCGACGCCCGTGACGCGGAGAACGGCACGGTAGGTCGGCACCCCGTGGGGCGAGGACATGGGGGTTCTCCCTCAGGAGGGGCGGCGCGCGAGGGCGGCGCCGCCGATGTGCGTGGACGTCGAAGGGCCGCGGCGCTGGACCGCGGCGCTGGCGTCGCTCTACGCACGGGGGGAGAACATGCGGGCGACCTTAACACGCGCCGTCCGCGGCCCCGCTCACTCCACCGGGGCCAGGCGCCACTGCTGGTGCGGGTGTCCACCGTCCTCCGCCGGGGTGACGAGGGTTCCGTTGTCGGGGGCCCCGCCCTGTCCCTCCAGCGCGTGACCGTCGGCGCGGTTGACCAACCGGACCACACCGTCGCCGACCTCGACCACGGTCCAGTGTTGGTTGGGCGATCCGGTGCGCGTGAGCAGGGAGGCCACGGGGCCGCTCTCCGGGTCGGGGGCCGCGGGGATCTCCAGCAGCTTCCCGCTGCCGACCCCGACGACCTCGTAGAAGCCGTCGTCGATCGGCACGAAGCGCCACTGCTGGTTGTCCTGGTCGTGGCGGTCCCACAGGTGGACATGGGCTCCGTTGTCGGTGGACCCGCCCGCCACGTCCAGGGCACGGTCGCCGTGCACGTTCTGCAGGGCGTAGGCCGTCCCGGGTTCGAGCCCCGCGGGATGGGTCTCCTCCGCCGGTTCGGGTTCCTCCGAGGCCTCGGGTTCCGGCGCATCGGCGGGTTCGACGAGGATGCCGGAGAGGACGGTCATCTCCTCGACCTCGGCCCGGGTCTCGGCGACGAAGATCCCGGCCGTGTAGGCGCCCACCCCGACCGCCAGCACCAAGGCCAGGGCACCGGCCAGGAACGGCCACCGGGGCGGCCGGTCGGGGGCGACACGGGGTCGGGCGGTGCGTCGGGACATGGTGCGGTACTCCTGCGGGGCCGGGATGATCCGGAGTCGGATCGAACCATTTCACACCAAAGGAAACGATTCGCGCACGTTCGTTCGCGATCGCCCGGACATATCGGGGATGAAGTCACGTGCGTGGATAGGGTGACCGTCCATGGAGAGCATCGGCGTCCCCTGGTTCATCATGGTCCGTTACCTGGGCCCTCCCCTGTTCCTCGTCGTCGTGGGCGGAGCGCTTCTGTGGTGGCGCCGTCCGCCGTTGGCGGGGCTGGCGTGGACCGCCCTGGTGGTGAACCTGTTCGCGGCCGCGCTGCCGTTCCTGTGGATCGGCGTGCAACTGCTCACCGGCGAGGGCGACATCACGGTGATCGGCCTGGTGATGACGCTCCTCCAGCCCGCCGTGGTGGTGCTGGCCTGGTCCCTGCTGCTCTTGGCGTTCGTCCTGCCTTCCCGCCGGCCCTCGGGCGCGGTCGGCTCGGACGGGGGCGAGGAGGTGGCCCGCACCCCGGAAAACGTAGGATGACCCACCATGAGCACCCGGACCGGTTCGACCCGCACCTCTCTTGGAAGCCTGCTGGACTCGGTACCTCCGGTCTGGATGGTGCTGGTCGGCATCGTCTCCGTGCAGACCGGCGCGGGGGTCGCCAAGAACCTGTTCGACGCTCTGCCGCCGGCGGCCGTGGTGTGGCTGCGGCTGCTCACCTCCGCGGTTCTGCTGATGCTCGTGGTCCGGCCCGTCCTGAGCGCTCGCAGCCGCGGCGACTGGATGGTGGTGATCGGCTACGGGGTGGCGCTGGCCGCCATGAACTTCTTCATCTACCAGGCCTTCGCCCGCATCCCGCTGGGCATCGCGGTCACCATCGAGTACCTGGGGCCTCTGCTCATCGCCATCCTGGGCTCACGCCGCCGCGTCGACCTGGTGTGGGCGGGGCTGGCGGGCCTCGGCGTGGCCTCCCTGGGCGTGGAGTTCCGCGCCCTCGACCCGGTGGGCGTGCTCTTCGCGGTACTGGCGGGCGCCGCCTGGGCGGGGTACATCCTGCTCAGCGCCGCGACGAGCCAACGGTTCCAGGGAACCTCGGGGCTGGCCATCGCCAGCATGGTGGGTGTGGTGGTCCTGGCCCCGGCCGGCATCGCCGAAGGCGGCGCCGCCCTGCTCGACTGGCGGCTGTTGCTGTTCGGTCTGGCCGTGGGCGTCCTGTCCTCGGTCATCCCCTACACGCTCGAACTGCACGCCCTGCGGCGCATGCCGCCCCGGGTGTTCGGGATCCTCATGAGCCTCCAGCCGGCCGCGGCCGCCCTCGTCGGTGTGGTGCTGCTGGGTGAGATGCTGACCGTGTGGCAGTGGCTGGCCGTGGCCTGTGTGATCGCCGCGAGCGCCGGTTCGACCCGGACCTCGGCCCGCTGACCGCCTCTCCGGCGCCCGGGGACGTGCTCCCGCCACCGGCACTCGACGGTCGCCCCGGCTGCGCGCCGGCCGACCCACACGCCCCCGCTCCATGACCGGGCGCCCAGGCCCCGGGAACAGCGCTCTTCCTGGAATGCCAGGACGCACAAAATCCACCACGGAGAGTTTCAAGTTGTGACCTAACGGTTATCAGCCCAGGTGGGCAGCGTGCCCATGACGATGTAGCCGCTTGAGAGGCAGAGCAATGCGCACCATGACCAAGTACGCGATCGCCACCCTGTTCACCGCGGGCCTGCTCGGCGGGGGTGCCGGCGTCGCCGCCGCCGCTCCGGCCCCGATCTTCGACTACCACTCCGAGGCCTACCAGGCCTGCGTCAACCAGCAGAACACCCTGGGCCTGATCAACCTGGACCTCAACCTGCTCAACCAGTGCATCGCCAACTACAGCGACTGATCCGGTCACTGTGACCAAGGGCCCCGGACCCACGGTCCGGGGCCCTGCCCGTGTCCGTGGTCACCCCATCGACGCAGGTGGAACAGGATGACGGGGGCGCGTCAGTGCCCCGGGAACGATGTACTACAGTCTGTCGTATGTTTGCTTCCCCGGCCTCCGCGACGACGGCCATGCCCATCCTGCCCTCGCTCGCGGCCGACGAGTTCGAGGACATCGTCCTCCTCGGCGTCCCCCTCTGGGGCTGGCAGATCGCCCTGGCCGTCGCGGGCGTGCTGGCGCTCGTCCTGCTGGCCCGGACCATCTGGGTCCCCACGCAGCGGTCGTTGCGGGCCTGGGCACTGGGCAACATCGTCGTCAACGCCGGGATCGCCGTCACCGGCGCCACCGTCCGGGTCACCTCCTCGGGGCTGGGCTGCTCCGAGTGGCCCAGGTGCACCCCCGACAGTTTCGTGCCGATCGACACCGGACACGCGGCCTTCAACGCCGCCATCGAGTTCGGTAACCGCACGCTGACCTTCCTGGTCCTGGCGGTCGGCGTGATCACCCTGATCGCGGTGCTGCGCATGACCCCGCGCCGCCGCGACCTGACCCGCCTGGCCGTGATCATCCCCTTCGGTGTCCTCGGGCAGGGCGTGGTCGGCGGCATCACCGTCTGGACCGACCTGCACCCGGCCGCGGTCGCCACCCACTTCCTGTTGTCCATGGTGATGGTCTTCATCACCGTGGCGCTGTACGTGCGCCTCCAGGAGCCCGAGGGCACGCCGCGCGTCGTGGTGGGACCGATGCTGCACACGGTGAGCATCGCCCTGGTCGTGGTCGGGTTCCTGCTGCTCATCGCGGGGACCGTCGTCACCGGCACCGGCCCGCACGGAGGTGACGCGGCCGCGCCGCGCTGGAACCTGGATCTGCCGGCCATCACCCGTGTGCACTCGTCGCTGGGCTGGCTGACCCTGGTGGGCAGCGCGGCCGCGGTCCTGCTCGCCGTTCGCGGCGGCGCCGGTCGCCCCGCCCGTCTGAGCAGCGTGGCCCTGCTGGTGATCGTGCTGCTCCAGGGGGTCCTGGGCTACACGCAGTACGCCCTGGAGCTGCCGGAGGCCCTCGTGGTCCTGCACGTGCTCGGTTCGGCGCTCACCTGGGTGGCGATCGCGCGTCTGTACTTTGCCACCACCCGGCTGACGCCGCCGGAGGACGCCGTCACGACCGGGGCGGATGCGGCGGACCGTGCGGAGGCTGCGGTGGGGGCCACTGGCCCGGAGGCTGACCATGACGGGGAACGTAGTGCTGAGGAGCCTGCGCCTGGGCGATGACGTGCGCGAAGTCCGCACGGCGCAGGAAGCCCGAATCCGTGGGCCGCTCGGCCCATCCCGGGGTCACCGGCTGCGGTAGACGGCCCAGGAAGGTGTCCCTGGCCACGTGCATCAGGGCCAGGAACGCGTCGCGATTGACCTTCCAGTCCTTGCGCACGATGCCCGCCTCCAGTTTCTGGTGCAGCAGCGCGAGCTCGGTGGCGGCCAGCTGGTAGTCCTTCATCGCCACACGCCCGCGGGCGCCCGCGTTGCGCGCGGCCCACTCCCGTGCCTGGCGACGACCGGTCATGGAACTGAGCATGGTGATGTCGGCGGGCGTCACCAGCCCGGTGGAGATGTAGGGCGGCAGGTGACGGGAGATCGCGGCGACCTGGCTGCGGCGGTCGTGACGGGCGATCGACAGGATGACCATGAGCACCACGAACAGCACGAGGTAGGCGCGCGATGGGGGCGAGGAAGCGCGCACCGCCCGGACGCATGGCCGCGTAGGCGACGCCGATGCCGATCATCGCCGTGTAGAGCGGGTGCCCGAAGGGCGCGATGATCCCGCGGATGGCGAAGGTGGCCACCAGCGTGCCCTCGAAGAAGGCGCTGAGGAAGTACAGGATGTTCTCGGTGAAGGCGAAGCCGGTCGCCACCATGCCCGCGTAGACCACACCGTCGGTGAAGGTGTCGATCTCGTTGCGGCGCCGCCACAGCAGGATGAGCAGCACCAGGCCCTTGGCGCTCTCCTCCACCACCGGGGCCACCAGCGCGGTGCCGAGGAAGTCGCCGAGGTCCGGTCCGAACAGCGGCACCATGAGGTAGGCGATGCCCCAGCTGTTGAGGATGAGCGACGCGAGCACGGCCACGCCCGCGCCCCAGACGAAGGCGAAGAACAGCACCCATCCGGGCTCCGGTTCGAGCCGGTCCAGGAGCAGGATGAGCGGGATGAGGATCGTCACCGGGACGATGGCGGCGATGAGGCTCACCACGAAACCGACGGCGCCGTCGATGCCCGCGGCCGCCCCGCCCGCCAGGGCCAGGAGCCACAAGTACCCGAGCATGCCCAGCATGCACACGACGCTGATGGTGATGCCCAGGATGAGGGTCATCGAGTAACGGGACTTGCGGCCTTGGAGAATGGCCTTGCTGTCGAGACGGGGCATGAGCACAGATCGTAGCGCTTGCCGCCCGCGTCACCGAGTCGGCTTCCACCCCGTGCCGATCTTTCCGCGGGGCCGACCCGGGTACGACAGGATGGCAGCAGCACCGGTCCCGTCAAGAAAGGCCCCGCCATGGACCCGAACGACACCGCCGCCAGACCCGTCTCCGGCACCGAGTGGGTGCTGCGCGTGGCGGTCCTGGCCAGTCTGGCCGCGCTCCTGTGGGAGTTCGTCACGGCCGGACAGTTGGTCACGTACAACCTGGACGCGCTGCCCCTGCACTACGCCGGCGCGTTCGCGGTGCACGTCGCCACGGGTGTGCAGTTGCTGGCGGCCGGCGCGGTGTGGTTCTCCCACGGACGAGGTCCCGGGACCGACCGCACCATCGCCCTCACCAGTCTGGTCGCGTTCGTGCTGGCCTTCCCGCAGGCGGCCATGGGCACCTACGGCCCGCTCCAGGCGCACGTGCCGTTGGCGCTGTTGCTGGTGGCCGTGGTCGTGTGGTCCGCGGTGCTCATCTGGCGCCGACGCTGACACACGAGAACGGCGCCCGCCCCGATGGGGCGGGCGCCGTCGCGCTCGAGGGCGGGCGGCTCAGCCGAGCAGCCCCGCCAGGAGGGGGTCGATGGTCACGGCCGTGAACAGCAGCGCCAGGTAGGCGTTGGACAGGTGGAAGAAGCCCATGGTCTTGAGCTGGGCCCCGGTCACACCCGCCTTCGAACGGCTGAGCAGGCGGTGGGCCTGGAACACCAGGAGCGCGCCGAGGATGAGGGCGACGACCCCGTAGAACCAGGTGGTGCCGGCCACCGGCCAGAAGACCAGGGACACGATCACGGTCGCCCAGCTGTAGAGCACCGACTCCAGGAGCACCCGGCGGTCCCCGGCGACCACGGGCAGCATGGGCACCTTGGCGGCGGCGTAGTCCTCGCGGTACCGCATCGCCAGCGTCCAGGTGTGCGGGGGCGTCCAGAAGAACACCACCAGGAACAGCACGAACGGTGCCCAGGCGAGGCTGTTGGTGACCGCCGCCCAGCCGATGAGCACGGGCATGCAGCCGGCGATGCCGCCCCACACGACGTTCTGGGCGGTGCGCCGCTTCAACAGCATCGTGTAGACGAAGATGTAGAAGGCGATCGCGAAGACCGACAGCACCGCCGACAGCACGTTGACGAAGGCCAGGAAGCCGACGGTGGAGCCGATCGCCAGGACGAGCCCGTAGATCAGGGCGCCCTTGGGGGTCACCAGGTCCATCGCACCGGGACGCTGGCGGGTGCGACGCATCTCACGGTCGATGTCACGGTCGATGTAGCAGTTCATCGCGTTGGCGCTGGCCGCCGACATGGTGCCGAACAGCAGGGTGGCGACCGCGGTCCACAGCGGCGGCACACCCCCGGCGGCGACGAACATCACCGGGATGGTGGTGATGAGCAGCAACTCGATGACGCGGGGCTTGGAGAGGGCGACATAGGCGCGGACGTGATCGACCAGGGAGGCCTTGCGGGGGGCCTCGGGGGTGGACGATCCGGCCTGCGGGGCGCGGTTGGTGAGTGCCATCAGGACCGCGTCCCCACGGCCGGAGGCGCTCCTGTCCCCTGCGGGGCCGGCTCGGTTTCAGACACGCGGATACCTCGACAACTCTTCGGGAATTTCGACACTGCTCGCCACGCGGGGTCGAGCGGACCGACAAACCGTCAGGATCAGCGAAAACCCCGTCAACGACATACTGTAGTACTTCCTCGTGCGGGCCGATGACCAACCCCCTGGGTAGGAGTCCCCGCCCGACGGTGACCTTCGTCCCCCGCGGCGAGAGGCCTCGCGGGTGTACAGAAGGTTCGCACACGCCTCATCATGCCTCCAACGTGCCACGCGCCCCACGCCAGGGCCCGCAACAGCGCCCCGGAGCCGTACCCCACAGGCGAGGGTGGGCGTCGGGCAACGACATCCTCCGGCACGAACGATAGGCTCACAGACGGTGCTGTTCTTCGTGTCCCACCGACCAGGACGGGGCACGGTGCGGCGCCGTGGTCCAGGGGCCGTGCCAGGCCCACGGTCCGACGCCGAGCGTTCCCGCCCCCTCGGGGCGTGTTCGGTGGATGCCGTCCGTCGCGAACGGCGCGTCCGGTGGCGCCGACACCAGACCGAAGCAGGAGTCAGCCGGATTCGGCTGTCGAGCGTTGGGAAAGCGGTGTCGGTATCCCCGGGGCCTCACGCGGCAGGGCGGGTATGCACCGAGTACGCTCTGGCATCCCCGATCCGCCCGACCGGCGGGTCGACGCGGGGGCGCCCGACGACCAACAAGCACACACGACCCCACACCAAGGAGAACGAAAGTCCGTGAACGCCCACACCCCGCAATCTCTGGAGTGGTCGGACCTCGACCTCCGCGCCGTCGACACGGTTCGGGCCCTGGCGATGGACGCGGTAGAGAAGTCGGGTAACGGTCACCCCGGTACCGCGATGAGCCTCGCGCCCGCCGCATACCTGCTCTTCCAGAAGGTCATGCGGCACGACCCCGCCACACCCGACTGGGTGGGGCGCGACCGCTTCGTGCTGTCGATCGGCCACTCCAGTCTCACCCTGTACATCCAGCTCTACCTGGCCGGGTACGGCCTGGAGCTGGACGACCTCAAGGCCCTGCGCCAGTGGGACAGTCTCACCCCGGGTCACCCCGAGGTCGGTCACACCGCCGGTGTGGAGACCACCACCGGGCCGCTCGGTCAGGGCGTCGGCAACGCCGTCGGCATGGCCATGGCGGCCCGCCGTGAGCGCGGCCTGTTCAACCCCGACGCCGGCCCCGGCGCCAGCCCCTTCGACCACCACGTCTACGCGTTCTGCTCCGACGGTGACGTGCAGGAGGGCGTGAGCCACGAGGCCAGCGCGCTGGCCGGCACCCAGAACCTGGGCAACCTCATCATGATCTGGGACGACAACCAGATCTCCATCGAGGACGACACCCGCATCGCGCACAGCGAGGACGTGGTGGCCCGCTACGCCGCCTACGGCTGGCACGTCGAGGAGGTCGACTGGACCGCCACCGGCGAGTACGTCGAGGACATCCAGGCCCTCCACCAGGCGATCCTGCGCGGCAAGGCCGAGACCGAGCGCCCCACGTTCATCCGTCTGCGCACCGTCATCGGCTGGCCGGCGCCCAACAAGCAGAACACCGGTGGCATCCACGGTGCGGCGATCGGCGCCGACGAGATCTCCGCGACCAAGGAGATCCTGGGTCTGCCGGACGCCCCGTTCGCGGTCGAGGACACCGTCATCGAGCACACCCGCCGGGCGCTGGACCGCGGCCGCGAGGCCCGCACCGAGTGGGAGACCGCCTTCCACGCCTGGCACACGAGCGCCGGCGAGAAGGGCGAACTGTTCGACCGCCTGCAGTCGGGCAAGCTGCCCGAGGGCTGGGAGAAGGCGCTGCCGTCCTTCGACCCCAGCGAGAAGGGCGTCGCCACCCGTAAGGCCAGTGGCGAGGTGCTGGGCGCCATCGCGCCGCTCCTGCCGGAGCTGTGGGGCGGTTCGGCGGACCTGGCCGGGTCCAACAACACCACCCCCAAGGGCGAGCCGTCGTTCCTGCCCTTCGATCGCGCCAGCAGCATGTTCCCCGGCAACCCGTACGGGCGTGTGCTGCACTTCGGCATCCGTGAGCACGGCATGGGCTCGATCCTCAACGGCATCGCCCTGCACGGTCCCACCCGCCCCTACGGCGGCACCTTCCTGGTGTTCAGCGACTACATGCGACCGGCCGTGCGTCTGGCCGCGCTCATGAAGCTGCCGGTCACCTACGTGTGGACGCACGACTCCATCGGCCTGGGCGAGGACGGCCCCACCCACCAGCCGATCGAGCACCTGTGGGCGCTGCGCGCCATCCCCGGTCTGGACGTGGTCCGTCCGGCCGACGCCAACGAGACCGTCGTGGCCTGGCGCAGGACCCTGGAGAACACCGACCGTCCGACGGCGCTGGCGCTGACCCGCCAGAACGTCCCCACTCTGGACCGCGAGGAGTACGGCGCGGTCGAGGGTGCGGCGCAGGGCGGCTACGTGCTCGCCGAGGCCACCGGCGGCTCCCCGGAGGCGATCATCATCGCCACCGGAAGCGAGGTGCAGCTGGCGCTGTCGGCCCGCACCGAACTGGAGGAGGCCGGCACGCCCACGCGTGTGGTCTCGATGCCGTGTGTGGAGTGGTTCGAGGAGCAGAGCGAGGAGTACCGCGCACAGGTGCTGCCCCCCTCGGTGCGGGCCCGGGTGTCGGTCGAGGCCGGCATCGCCATGGGCTGGCGCTCCTACGTCGGTGACGCCGGCGTGTCGGTGAGCCTGGAGCACTTCGGCGCCTCCGCGCCCTACGAGACCCTCTACGAGCGGTTCGGCATCACCTCCGAGGCCGTCGTCACGGCGGTCCGCGACAGTCTGGTCAAGGCCGGAAACTGAGGAACCGGGCCCGCCGGGAGGAGCTCCCGGCGGGCCCGTCGCCCGTGCGCGGCACGGGCCACGGACCGAGCGCAGACCAAGCGCAGAGAAGGCGAGAGCACATGAGCACCGCACTGAAGGACCTGGCCACGGCCGGGCAGTCGGTCTGGCTGGACGACATCAGCCGGGAACGGCTGCGCACCGGCAACCTGGCCGAGCTGATGTCCACGCACCACGTGACCGGCGTGACGTCCAACCCCACCATCTTCGACAAGGCCCTCGCCGAGGGCGACGCCTACGATCTTCAGGTGCACGACCTGGGTGTGCGCGGGGTGTCGGTGGGCGAGGCCGTCCGACTGCTCACCGCCTACGACATCCGTTGGGCCGCGGACACGCTGCGTCCGGTGTACGACGCCACCGACCGTGTGGACGGGCGGGTCTCCCTGGAGGTGGACCCCCGTCTGGCGCGGGAGACCGAGCGCACCATCGCCGAGGCACGGTCGCTGTGGTGGCTGGTGGACCGCCCCAACCTGATGATCAAGATCCCGGCGACGGTCGAGGGCCTGCCCGCGATCACCCAGGTGCTCGGGCACGGCATCAGCGTCAACGTCACCCTGATCTTCTCCCTGGAGCGCTACCGCGAGGTCATGGACGCGTTCCTGGCCGGGCTGGAGCTGGCCCGGGAGAACGGCCACGACGTGTCCCGGATCCAGTCCGTGGCCTCGTTCTTCGTCAGCCGCGTGGACGCCGAGGTCGACAAGCGGCTCAAGGCGATCGGCACGCCGGAGGCAGAGGAACTGCTGGGCCGCGCCGCCATCGCCAACGCCCGCCTGGCCTACCGCGACCACGAGGAGGTGTTCTCGTCCGAGCGCTGGAAGGCCCTGGAGGCGCAGGGCGCCACCCCGCAGCGTCCGCTGTGGGCCTCCACCGGCGTGAAGGACCCCGCCTACGCCGACACCCGTTACGTCTCCGAGCTGGTGGCGGCGGGCACGGTGAACACCATGCCGCAGGCCACCCTGGACGCCACGGCCGACCACGGTGAGATCACCGGTGACACGGTCCGCGGCGGTTACGATGCCGCGTGGGCCGACCTCGACGCTCTGCGCGAGGTCGGGGTGAACCTGACCGACGTGGTCCGTCACCTGGAGGACGACGGCGTGGTCAAGTTCGTGGACTCCTGGGAGAGCCTGTTGAGCCGACTGACCATGAAGCTCGACGCGCTCTCCTAGCGTCGTCCGCCCGACGCACGGACACCCCGTCCCACGTCACCGTCCCGTGTCCGCGCGTCGTGCGCGCGGACACGGGCCCCGGACCGACCCCGGTCACCGAGGCACCGGCCACTCTCGACAGGAAGAGAAGACACCGTGAAAGAACCGGTGATGCCGGGAGCGGTACCCAACCCGCTCCGCAACGCCCTGGACCGACGGCTCCCCCGGATCGCCGGGCCCAGCGTGCTGGTCCTGTTCGGGGTCACGGGCGACCTGGCCCGCAAGAAGCTGCTGCCGGCCATCTACGACCTGGCCAACCGCGGCATGCTGCCGCCGGGCTTCGGTCTGGTGGGGTTCGCCCGCCGCGACTGGGAGGACCAGGACTTCGCCCACGAGGCGCACGAAGCGGTGCGCAAGCACGCGCGCACACCGTTCCGTGAGGACGTGTGGCGCCAGCTCAGCGAGGGGGTGCGGTTCGTCCAGGGAGACCTGGACGACGACGCGGCCTTCGACGAGCTGGCCCGGACCGTGCACCGCCTGGACGCCGAGCGCGGCACCGGCGGCAACTACGCGTTCTACCTGTCGCTGCCGCCCAAGCTGTTCCCCACCGTGGTCACCCAGCTCAAGCGGTCGGGGTTGGCCCAGGGCGAGGAGGGCGAGGGGCCGGGAGGGGTCACCCCGTGGCGCCGGGTGGTGATCGAGAAACCCTTCGGACACGACCTCCAGAGCGCGCAGGAGCTCAACGCGGTGGTGGACGAGGTCTTCCCCCCGTCGTCGGTGTTCCGGATCGACCACTACCTGGGCAAGGAGACGGTCCAGAACATCCTGGCGCTGCGCTTCGCCAACACCCTGTTCGAGCCGTTGTGGAACCGCAGCTACGTGGACCACGTGCAGATCACCATGGCCGAGGACATCGGCGTGGGCGGTCGGGCCGGGTACTACGACGGGATCGGCGCCGCCCGTGACGTGATCCAGAACCACCTGTTGCAGCTCTTGGCGTTGGTGGCGATGGAGGAACCGGTCTCCTACAGCGCGGACGCGATCCGCACGGAGAAGGAGAAGGTGCTCTCCTCCGTCACCCTGCCCGAGGACCTGGCCACCGGCACCGCCCGCGGTCAGTACGCCGCCGGGTGGCAGGGCGGCACGGCGGTGCGGGGGTACCTGGAGGAGGACGGCATCCCCTCCGACTCGGTCACCGAGACCTACGCGGCGCTCAAGCTGGACGTGGGCACCCGCCGGTGGGCGGGTGTGCCGTTCTACCTGCGCACCGGCAAGCGCCTGGGCCGACGCGTGACCGAGGTGGCCCTGGTGTTCCAGGCCGCTCCACAGCAGATGTTCGCGCGTACCGACATCAGCGAGCTCGGCCAGAACGCCCTGGTGTTGCGCATCCAACCGGACGAGGGCGTCACCCTGCGGTTCGGCTCCAAGGTACCGGGCGCCTCCATGGAGGTCCGTGACGTGAGCATGGACTTCACCTACGGGCAGTCCTTCACCGAGGCGAGCCCGGAGGCCTACGAGAGGCTCATCCTGGACGTGCTCATCGGCGACCCGCCGCTGTTCCCGCGCCAGGAGGAGGTCGAGCTGTCCTGGCGGATCCTGGACCCGGTCGAGGAGTACTGGGCCGAGGCCGGCAAGCCGGAACAGTACGGCTCGGGCACCTGGGGTCCGGAGTCCGCCCACGAACTGCTCGCACGCGACGGCCGCCACTGGCGGCGTCCGTGACCGCCGGGAGGAACCGATGACGCTCTACCTGCCGCGCACCACCACCGGTCAGATCACCGAGGCGCTCATGTCCGAGCGGCTCAGTGTCGGCGGTGGCGCGATGAACATGGTGCTGACCCTGGTCATCGTCACCGACGAGGCCGATCACTACGACGCCGTGCGGGCCGCCACCGAGGCCGGTCGTGAACACCCGTCCCGGGTGGTGGCGCTGATCCGCCGCGACCCGGACGCCGAACCGGCCATCGACGCGGAGATCCGCCGTCCCGGCACCTCCGGTCCCGGTGAGGCGGTGCTGCTGCGCCTGTACGGGCCGCTGGGCGAGCACCCCGACTCGGTGCTCACCCCCCTGCTGGTGCCGGACGCGCCCGTGGTGGTGTGGTGGCCCGGCCACGGGCCGCTGGACCCCAGCTCCGACCCGGTGGGCCGGCTGGCCCAGCGCAGGATCACCGACGCGCTGCGCGCCCCGGACCCGCTGCGGGACCTGGTGGACCGGGTGGACCATTATCGACCGGGGGACACCGACCTGACCTGGACCCGGCTGACCCCGTGGCGTTCGCTGCTGGCCAGCGCCATGGACCAACCGTGCGGATGGGTGACCTCGGCCGAGGTGACGGCCGAGGCGGACTACCCGAGCGCCGAACTGTTGGCGTCGTGGCTGTCCAAACGCCTGGAGGTGCCGGTGGGGCGGGCCGTCTCGGACGGGCCCGGCCTGACCGGGGTGCGGTTGACCACGGACCAGGGGGACATCGTGATCTCCCGTGGGGACGGCCGGGTGGCCACGTTGTCCAGGTTCGGGCAACCGGACCAGGCGGTGGCTCTGGCCCGGCGCGGCGCGGCCACGGCCTTGGCCGAGGAGCTGCGTCGCCTGGACGCCGACGAAACGTACGCGAGCGCGGCCCGCCACCTGCGGCCGATGCTCGCTGGAAGCGGAGCATGAGGATGACCGAACCGGAGATCGTCCGCACCAACGACGCCGCGCAGCTGGCGCAGAGCGTGGCCGCACGCCTGGCCAAGCTGATCGTGAGCGCCGAGACCGAGGAGCGCGACTTCCACCTGGTGCTCACCGGGGGCGGGGTCGGGATCCAGACGCTCGCCGCGCTGCGCGACGAGGCCAAGGGCAGCGGCATGCGGTGGTCGCACGTCCACCTGTGGTGGGGCGACGAGCGTTTCCTCCCCGAGGGAGACGCCGACCGCAACGAGACCCAGGCCTGCGAAGCGCTGATCGACGACATCGACATCCCCTCGCGCAACGTGCATCCGATGCCGGCCTCCGACGGCACCGACCACAGCGAGGCCGAGCGGGCGGCGACCAACTACTCGGCGGCGCTGTCCGTGGCCGCCCGCGGTGCCGGCCCGGTGCCGGAGTTCGACGTGTGCCTGCTGGGCCTGGGGCCGGACGCCCACGTGGCCTCGCTGTTCCCGGGGTTGCCGGGCGTGCACGAGGACGAGGCCGCGGTGGTGGCCGTGCGCGACTCCCCCAAGCCTCCGTCGACCCGGGTGAGCCTCACGTTCCAGGCGATCAACACCGCACAGCAGGTGTGGGTGCTGGCCGCAGGCGAGGGCAAGGCCGAGGCCGTGCGCCTGGGGTTGTCGGGCGCGAGCGTCGACGAGGCGCCGGTCGCGGGTGTGCGGGGCACGGAGAAGACCGTGTTCTGGCTGGACGAGGCCGCCGCCTCGCAGCTGTAGTCGACGCCGTGGGCGTCCGCGTCGGGATGTGCACGTCAGAGCGTGCGCCTTCGGCGGGTGAGCCGGCCACGGCGCAGGGGCCGCGCGTGAACGCGCGGCCCCTGCGCTGCTCGGCCGTCTCGGTGGCCATGGTGAACCACGCCGTACCCGCCACGACCGCACCACGCTCCCGGGCCAGAGCCGCCAACTCCTGGGCCGTGGCCGCCGCCACCTCGGCCACCCGACCCCGGTCATAGCGGTCCGGTTGTCCTCGCCGCCGCTCCACCGCGACCGCGGGCGCACACCTGGACAGCACCGTCATC
>NZ_QOCZ01000110.1 GCF_018207095.1 Nocardiopsis sp. MG754419
GCCTACCTGTGCGTGTACGGCATGGAGAGTCCCGGCGGCTACCAGCTCATCGGTCGTACCGTGCCGATCTGGTCGGGGCTGCGCCAGTACGGCGCGTTCGCACCCGGCACCCCCTGGCTGCTGAGGTTCTTCGACCGGATCTCCTGGTACCCGGTGGAGCGGGAGGAACTGTTGGACATCCGGGCCGACCTGCTCGCAGGGCGGCACACGCTGGAGGTCGCCGACGGCGAGTTCGTGCTCGCCGACCACGAGCGTTTCCTGGCCGAGAACGCCGACTCCATCCGGGAGTTCGAGACCCGCAGGGACGCCGCGTTCGAGGCCGAGCGGGAGCGCTGGGAGGAGGCCGGGGAGTTCGAGGACCGCCCCGAACCCGCACCCGTGACGGCGGCGGCGTTCGACCTGCCTCCCGGAGCCTCGCCGGTGGAGGCGCCGCTGTCCGCGAGCGTGTGGAAGGTGGACGTCGAACCCGGGCAGACCGTGGCGGAGGGTGACCCCGTGGTGCGTCTGGAGGCCATGAAGCTGGAGGTGGTGGTCCGGGCGCCCCGAGGGGGCATCATCTCCGACATCCTCGTCGCCCCGGGACAGCACCTCGAACCCGGGAGCGCCATGGTCGTCATCACCGAAGGAGAGTCCGCCTGATGCCCACCCCCAGTGAACGCGTCGCCGCCGCCTACGCACGGATCGCCGAGGTCGACCGGCCGGAGGTCTGGATCACCCTGCGACCCGAACAGGAGGTCGCGATGGAGGCCGAGGCGTTGGAGGAGCGCCTGGCCTCGGGGGAGGAGCCGCCCCTGGCCGGTGTGCTCGTCGCGGTCAAGGACAACATCGACGTCGTGGGGCTGCCCACCACCGCCGGCCACCCCCGCTACGCGTACACCCCGAAGGTGAGCGCCACGGCGGTGGAACGGTTGGTGTCGGCGGGCGCGCTGGTGCTCGGCAAGACCAACCTGGACCAGTTCGCCACCGGACTGGTGGGGACCCGCAGTCCCTACGGCGCGGTCCGCAACGCCCTGGACCCCGAGCGGGTCTCCGGGGGGTCCAGCTCGGGGTCGGCGGTCGCGGTGGCCATGGGCATCGCGGACGTGGCGCTGGGCACCGACACCGCCGGTTCGGGGCGGGTGCCCGCCGCGCTGCACGGCATCGTCGGACTCAAACCGACGCTGGGGCTGGTCCCCAACGCCGGTGTGGTCCCGGCCGCCGCTCCCTACGACTCCGTCACGGTGTTCGCCGCGGACCAGGCCACCGCGGCGCGGGCGCTGCGGGTGATGGCCGGCCCGGACCCCCGGGACCCGAACGGTCGCGCCTGGCCTGCGGACGTGCGTCTGGCGCCCCGGGATCCGGCCCGGGTGGCGGTCCCGGACGCCACCGGGCTCGCCCCGCTCTCCGACGCCGAACGGGACGCCTTCCGCGCCGCTGCCGCCAGGCTGGTCGCCGCCGGGGTCGCGGTGGAGGAGGTCGACATCGCCCCGCTGTTGGAGGCCGCCCGGCTGCTCTACGACGGCGCCCTGGTCGCCGAGCGGCACGCCGCCGTGGGGGCGTTCCTGGCGGCGCACCGTGAGGACGAGGGCACCGACCCCACCGTCGCCGGGATCATCCTGGCCGCCGCCGACCTGTCCGCCCCGGCGCTGGCCACCGACCAACACCGCCTGGCCGCCTACAGGGCGACCGCGCGGGAGCTGCTGGACGGGTGCGACGGGCTGCTGGTGCCCACCACGGTGGGGCACCCGACCCTGGCGGAGGTGGCCGCCGACCCGGTGGGCGTGAACTCGCGTCTGGGCACCTACACCAACTTCGTCAACCTGCTCGACCTGGCCGCGGTCGCCGTCCCCGCCGGGACCGCCGACGGCCGCACGTTCGGGGTCAGCGTGGTCACGGGCGCCTTCGAGGACCAGGTGGCCCTGGACCTGGCCGGGCTCCTCACCGACCGGGAACCCGGCCGGGTCCACCCGTCCGACGTGGTCGAGCTGGCGGTGTTCGGCGCCCACCTGCGCGGTCAGCCGCTCGCGCACCAGCTCACCGACCTGGGCGCACGCTTCCTGGAGGACACCGAGACCGGCGCGGAGTATCGGCTGTACGCCCTGGACACCGTGCCGCCCAAACCCGGGCTCCAACGCGTGGCGCGGGACGGGGCGGCGATCCGCTGTGAGGTGTGGCTGATCTCCCGGGCCGGTCTGGGCGCGTTCCTGGCCGGTCTGCCCGCCCCCATGTCGCTGGGTGCGGTGACCCTCGCGGACGGGCGCACGGTGGTCGGCTTCGGCTGTGACGCCGCGGCCGTCGAGGGCGCGCAGGACATCACCGGCCACGGCGGTTGGCTCGCCTACAGGAAGTCCCTGGGCTGACCCCACCGACCGGGTCCCGCCGTCCGTCCCCCGGCGGCGGGATCCCCCGGGGCCCTCACCGGTCGGCGTGCTCCCGCTCGGCGGAGGTGCGGTCCGGGCGGCCGGCGAACAACGCGACACCGGTCTGCGCCAGGGCGAGGGCGCCCACCAGCAGCAGGACCGGCTCCCACGCGCCCACGGCCTGCCCGAGGGCGCCCGCGGCCACCGGCCCGCCGGCCGCCAGCAGGTAGCCCATGGACTGGGCCATGCCGGACAGGCGGACGGTCCGCTGGTGGGTGCCGCCGCGCAGCGCGATGAGCGCCAACGCCACCACGATCGCCCCGCCGGTGCTCGCCCCGGCCATGAGGATCCACAGCAGACCCCAACCCGGCGCCCACACCAGGCCCACCATGGCCACCACCATCGCGACGCTCACCACCAGGCACGCCGGGCGCTGCTCGGCCCGGCGACCCATGAGCGTGGTGACGGCCAGGCCGGCGACGATGCCCGCCACCTGGAAGCCGAACAGGTGCCAGCCGGCCGTGGTCGGGCTGACGCCCCGCGAGGCCTCCACGGTGGGCAGCCAGTTGATGAGCGTGAAGAAGGTGGTGGACTGCAGGCCCATGAACAGGGTGACCTGCCAGGCCCGGGCGGAGGCCCACACCGACCGTTCGGGTGCGTCCGAGGCCCGCGCCACCGCGCCCATCGGTTCGGGGGTGGGCAGTCGGCGCATGCGCACGGCCCACACCAGCACGGCCACCGCCACCAGTCCCGCCCACACGCCCAGTGCGGGGCGCCAGCTCCCCAGGAGGAAGGACACGGGAACCGCCAGGCCCGCCGCCAGGGCGGCGGAGGAGTTCATCACCGCGGTGTTGACCCCGGTCAACAGCGGGATGCGGGAGGGCTGGTCGCGTCGGATGATGGCGGGCACCAGCACGTTGCCCACGGCCACGGACGCCCCGATCATCGCGGTGCCGATCCACAGCGCGGGCAGCGGCGGCAGCGACCGGATGACGATCCCCGCGCACAGCACGACCATCGCCACCAGCACCAGCCGGTCCACGCCCCAACGGGCCGCCGGGCCGTGG
Source organism: Nocardiopsis sp. MG754419 (assembly GCF_018207095.1). Classification (GTDB taxonomy): domain Bacteria; phylum Actinomycetota; class Actinomycetes; order Streptosporangiales; family Streptosporangiaceae; genus Nocardiopsis. The sequence continues at coordinate 3,407 of NZ_QOCZ01000110.1, forward strand.
ACCAGCGGGGAGACGACGGCGAAGCCCAACAGGGGCAGTGCGCCCAACAGGCCCAGCTCCGGCGCGGACAGCCCGGTGGTGTCCCCGATCTGTTCCAGGACGGCCCCGACCGAGGTCAACGCCGGTCGCAGACAGGCGGCGACCAGGAACAGGGCGGTGAGGACCAGGACGGCCTGGGAACCGGAACGAACGGTGTCGGTGGTGCGCATGGGGCCTCGCATGGGGGCGCGGGTGAGGCATCGGATGAGCGGATGACGACGTCCAGGGCAGGCTAGCGCCTCCGTGTCCTTCCCGGAAGGGACCATGACGAAGGGCTCTGTTCCCACCTCGGTGGGAACAGAGCCCTTCGTGCCCCCGGGCCTCCGCGCCTGCGGAGACCCGGAAGGAACACCTCTAGTCGGCGGCGCGCTGGGGCGCCGCTCCCGACGGCGCGCGACGCGGGCGACGGCTCCGGTGGCCGCCCTGGCCCCCCTGGCCGTTCCCACCGCGATACCCACCGTGACCCCCACGGCGCGGACCACGACGGGGCTGGTCCTCACGCTCCCGGGGCAGGACCACCGGGACGCCGGAGGGCTCCTGCGCGCCGGTCACCCGGGCGAGCTCGGGGTCCTCGGCGTGCACCTGGGTGCTGCGGGCGTCGATCCGCGCCTGCTGCATCATGCGCGCCATGCCGCGACGCTGGCTGGGCAGTACCAGGGTGACCACGTTGCCGGACTGTCCCGCGCGGGCGGTACGGCCGCCGCGGTGCAAGTAGTCCTTGTGGTCGGTGGGCGGGTCCACGTTGACCACGAGGTCGAGGTCGTCCACGTGGATCCCGCGCGCCGCCACGTTGGTGGCGATCAGCGCGGTGACCGTGCCCTCCTTGAACTGCTTGAGGGTGCGGGTGCGCTGGGACTGCGACCGGCCACCGTGCAGCGGTGCCGCCCGGACGCCGCTCTCCAGCAGCTGGCGGGCCATCCGGTCCACGGCGTGCTTGGTGTCCAGGAACATGATGACCCGGCCGTCGCGGGCGGCGATCCGGGTCGCCGTGGCCTGCTTGTCGGCGTGGGACACGTGCATCAGGTGGTGTTCCATCGTGGTGACGGCGCCCTCGGAGGGGTCGACCGAGTGCACCACCGGGTCGTCGAGGAACCGGCGGACCAGCTGGTCCACGTTGCGGTCCAGGGTCGCCGAGAACAGCAGACGCTGGCCGTCGCCGGGGACCTCCTGGAGGATCCTGGTGACCTGCGGCATGAAGCCCATGTCGGTCATCTGGTCGGCCTCGTCCAGGACGGTGGCCTCCACCTGGTCCAGGACGCAGTCGCCGCGCTCCATCAGATCGATGAGGCGGCCCGGGGTGGCCACGACCAGGTCCACGCCCTGACGCAGGGCGCGTGCCTGGCGGTGGATGGGCATGCCGCCCACCACGGTGGTCATGCGCACCCGCACCGAGCGGGCGTAGGGCATGAGTGATTCGGTGACCTGCTGGGCGAGCTCACGGGTCGGGGCGAGCACCACCGCCAGGGGGTGGTGGGGCTCGGCGTCACGGCCGTCGAGACGGGCGAGCAGGGCCAGGCCGAAGGCCAGCGTCTTGCCCGAGCCGGTCCGGCTGCGGCCCAGGACGTCGCGGCCGGCGAGCGAGTTCGGCAGGGTCGCGGCCTGGATCGCCGACGGGGTGGTCAGACCCTGGCGTGCCAGGGTCGACTTCAGCGGCGCGGGCATCTCCAGGTCCTGGAACGCCTCCACCGGGTCCAGGCCCGGGGTGACGGTGACCGGGAGCGCGAACTCACCGGAGGGGCGTCCGCCGTTCGAGCGGCCTCGGGGACCGCCCTGTCGGGGGCCGCCGAAGGAGTCGCGCGGGCGCTGGCGCCCGTAGCCACCCGAAGGGCGAGGACGCCGGGTGTTGGAACGGGACGTGTGGTTCATGTGAGACCTTCCACCGACGACCCGTGCCGGGCGGTGAGATCCTCGATGACCTCGACGCTGAGCACCGGCGGCGCCGGGATAATACTGCGATGTGCACTGCCCGCACGGAGAATCCGGGGCGTGGCCGACGACCGGTGCCGATCGAGACGCGACGGCGAGAACAACCGGTCAGAAAAAGAAAAGGCAGGGGCCTGGGCCCAGAGGGCCGGCCCCTGCCTGGGAAAGAGCCTCAGCTCTCTCAGATCAGGGTGATGTTGTCAGCCTGAAGACCCTTGGTGCCCTGGGTCACATCGAACTCCACGGCCTGGCCCTCCGCGAGCTCGCGGTAGCCGTTGGCCTGAATGGCGGAGTAGTGCGCGAAGACGTCGGGACCGCCGCCGTCCTGCTCGATGAAGCCGAAGCCCTTTTCGCTGTTGAACCACTTGACCGTGCCGGTCGCCATGGGTATTCCTCTCGTTCGGGAGCATAAAGAAAACCGCGTGTGACGATTTCCCCGTCACCGCGGTGCACACCCGAAAAAGATAAAGATTTCAGCGGGTCACACTACTGCAACTCCGCTCAACCTAGCACACGTTCAGTACCTCGCCGGAGGGGTCCGCCGTGTCGCCGCGCACAGTGCAATCCGCGGTGGATCGCGGGGGAGCGAGGGGAGCCCGTGCAGAAACGGCCTCGCCCCCGCTACCTCGTGCGTCCCACCCGAGGTCAGGCGTCGTCGTCCGGCCGGGAGTGGCCGGGGTGACGCTCCGGAGCGGTCTCCTGTTCCCCCTCGGCCTCCAGGTCGTCGAACCGGGTGTGTTCGTTGCGCGGCGCGCCGGTCAGGTATCCGGCGCGGGCCATCGCCGCCCCGCCGACCGCCGTGGTGGCCAACTGGATCAGCAGGGCCAACCCCAGCGTGAACGCGCTGCCCACCGACGGTTGGTTCAGGAACAGGCCGATGATCACGGTGCCCGTGCCCAGGGCACCGGCGATCGTCACCGCGCTCAGCCGCGAGTACACGTCGGGGAGGCGGATCACCCCCACGGCGCCCACCAGGAACACGACCGCGCCGAGGAACATCAGGACGTCGCCGACGTCCTCCAACAGCTCGCTCATCGCTTGCCTCCCGCGGTCAGCCGGGCCAGGGACACCGCGGCCAGGAAGCCCACCAGGGTGGCCAACAGCACGATGTCCACCAGCAGGGACGTGCCCAGGCGCACACCCAACAGGGCCACCAGGCTCACGAACCCGAAGAAGATCATGTCGGAGCCGGCGCCCCGGTCCGCGCCGCTCGGGCCGCGCAGGATCCGGTACACCGACAGCACCATCGCGATGACGATCGCGCCCAGGGCCAGGTCGATCAGGATCATCGTCGTCGCCCCCTCTCGTCGCGTTCCAGGTCCCCGGGCCGGGTCGGCACCCCGTCGGGGCGGGTCGCCCGCAGGACCTGGTCCTCCATCGTGTGGACGTAGTCCAGCACCGACCGGTGGTCGTGGGCGTACATCGCGTGCACCCACACGGTCGCCGGGTTCTGCCGCGTGGCCACCGTGATGGTGCCCGGGGACAGCGACACCAGGTTGGACATGAGACTGATCTCGAAGTCGCTGCGGCAGCGCAGGGGCACCTCGACGAAGGCCGGGGTGATGTCGCCCTGCGGCCGAAGGATGTCGCGGGTCACCCGAAGCGACCCGGCCACGAGGTCGTAGGCCATGTACAGGGGGAGCCAGAACATCCCCAGGATCCAGGTCAGGAAGGTTCTCGGGGTCATCGCAGCACCGCCTCGACGTAGGTGGACGGGTCCAGCAGGTGCGCCGCCGCCTGGGCGCTGAGGTCCAGCAGGACCTGGGCGCCCAGACCGAGGGCCAGGGTGGTCACGGCCAACACCAGACCGGGCATCAGCAGGGCCGGGCGCACCCGGGGCGGGTCCTGGACCGCCACGCCGCCACCGGCGTGCTCACCGGTGTCCTGGTCGGCGCGCTCCTCGGGCGGGGTGCCCCAGAAGGCGCCGCCCCAGATCTTCAGCATGGACAGCAGGGTGACGACGCTGACCACCACCGCGGTGGCCGCCGCGGCCCACTGCCCGGCCTCCAGCGCGCCCGCCACCAGGGTCAGCTTGGCGACGAACCCGGAGAAGGGCGGCAGCCCCGCCAGGGACAGCGCACCGGCCATGAACACGAGCGCCAGCAGGGGTTCGCGCCGGGCGATGCCGCCGAGACGGTCCAGGGCCCCGGTCCCGTGGGTGTGCTCGATCGCTCCGGTCGACAGGAACAGCGACGCCTTCACGAACATGTGGTGGATGAGGTAGAAGATCCCGGCCATCAGGCCCAGCTGCGTGAACAGGGCCACGCCCAGCAGGATGTAGCCGATCTGGCTGATCATGTGGAACACCAGGATGGAGCGCGTGGTGTCCTCGCCCACGGCGCCGAGCACCCCGATCGCCATGGTCAGCGAGAACGCCAGGACGCCGATCCACAGGAACCGCGCGTCGCCGTCGAACACCACCGCGTACAGCCGGTAGATGGCGTAGATGGCCACCTTGGTGTGCAGCCCGGAGAACAGGGCGGTCACCGCCACCGAGGTACCGGTGTAGGCGCGGGTCAGCCAGCCGTGCACCGGCACCACCGCGGCCTTCACGCACAGGGCGAGGATGACCACCCCGGCGCCCACGGCCACCGCGGGCGACTCCGACGCGGCCCCGGCCAGCGCGGCCAGGTTCACCGTGCCGGCCGACCCGTACACCAGGGCCACACCGGACAGGAAGATGGTGGAGGTGAGCAGGTTCAGGGTGACGTACACCCGCCCGGCCCGGATCCGCCCTCGCCCGCCGAGCATGGCGAGCAGACCGTAGGCGGGCAACAGCATGACCTCGATGAACACGAACATGTTGAACACGTCCGCGGTCATCAACGCACCCGCCACACCGGCGGACAGCACCAGGACCAGTGGGCCGAAGTAGGAGGCCCGGTCGTCGCCCACGGCGATCGCGAAGGCCGCGCACACCACCACCAGCAGGGAGGTGGCCCACAGCATGAGGGCGCTGAAGGCGTCCACGACCAAGGGGATGGCGATCCCGCCCGGCCACAACGCCACGTTGTGGGCCAGCACCGCGCCGTCGCGCACCAGCCACAGCAGCCAGGTGCTCACCGCGAGGGTGACCGTCCCGGGGGCGAGCAACAGCACCCGGTCCAGCGGACGCGGCACCCGCAGCAGCACCAGGATCCCCGCGACCGCCAGGGGCATGGCGATCAGGAGCGAGAGGAGGGCGGTGTTCACGAGGCGTCCTCCGTGTCGTCGTCACGGCCGGTCGCCGCGAGGGTGAGCATGTAGATCGTGATCGAGAAGGCGATGACGATCGCGGTGAGCACGAACGCCTGGGGCAGTGGGTCGGAGGCCTCGTCCGCCGCGGTGTACCCCAGCAGGGGCTGGGCCCGCAGGTAGGTGCCGCCCGCCGCCATGAGCAGGAGGTTCGCGGCGTGGCCCAGCAGCACGAAGCCGAGGATGATCCGCACCATGCCCCGTTGGAGCATGAGGAAGACGGCCCCCGCCACGAGGACACCGATGGTGATGGCCAGGGTCATCGCACACCTCCGTCGTCGACGTGGATCCGGTCGGCGGGTGCCTCCGCCTCGTCGGGCGGCCCCTCGCGCCGCCCGGGTGGGTCGTCATCGTTCGTCGGCGGCTGGTCCTCGGTGGGCGCCATGGTGCCGCCGGTGGACTCCCCGGGCAGGGAGCCCTCCACCCCCAACTGGTTGAGGGCGGTCAGGACCACGCCGACCACCGCCAGGTACACACCGACGTCGAACAGCAGCGCGGTCGTCAGGTGCTGTTCGCCGAGCAGCGGCAGCGTCACGTAGCCGTGCAGTGGACGCAGGAACGCCCCGTCCAGGTAGCCGAGCAGGCCCGAGGCGACGGCGATGATCACGCCGCTGCCGATGATCCTCGGATAGGCCAGGCTGATCCTCGCCACGGACGCGCTGGGCGCCGCCAGGTACATCAGGGCGAAACCGGCCCCGCCCACCAGACCGGCGATGAAACCACCGCCGACGTCGGTGTGTCCGCGCACGAACAGCAGCAGCGACCAGAACACGATCAGCGGCAGGAGGACGTAGGTGGCCGCGCGCATCACCAGGGTGTTGTCGTCGGCGTCGTAGGCGGCGCTGGAGGGGCCGACGGCCAGCGTGCGGTCGCTGTGCGCCGGCAGCAGTCCGCTGGAGTTCAGCACGGCGATGATGATGAGTCCGGCCACGCCCAGCACCACCAGTTCGCCCAGGGTGTCCAGGGCCCGGTAGTCCACCAGGATCGTGTTGACCACGTTGGTGCCCCCGGTGTCCTCCTCGGAGTTGTCGAGGAAGTACCGCGACACCTCCGAGGGCTCCCGGCGTCCGGTGAGGAAGTAGGCACCGAGCGCCGCCGACGCCCCCGCCACGATGGCGATCGCGCCGGTGACCACGGCCCGGGGCCGGGGGATCCGGTGGAAGCGCCGGGGCAGCCGGCGCAGCACCAGGGCGGCGATGACCACGGTGAGGATCTCCACCACGAGCTGGGTGAGCGCCACGTCGAAGGCGCCGAGCAGGAACAGCCACAGCGCCGTGGTGAACCCGGCGACACCGACCATGACCAGGCCGGCCGTGCGGGAACCGGTCACGACGGCGCCGCACACGGAGGTCACGGCCAGGGTGACCAGCAACCAGTCGAGCGGGCCGGAGGGGTCGCCGTACAGACCGGGGACGTCCGGCCCGATGACCAGGACCGCGGCCGCCAGGGCCGCGACCAGCAGGATCGGCACGACCAGGTGGCGCGGGGGAGCGTCGGAGCGGGTGAGGTCGCCGGTGCGGCGGCCCAGCCGGATGATCCCCGACCGCAGAGCCTCGAAGATCGTGACACCCCGTACCGGGAAGAGCCGACGTCCGGCCAGTCGTTCACCGGAGGCGGTCCACCACACCAGGAGCGCCCCCAGCGCGATCGCGGCCAGCGACATGAACAGGTCCACCGACAACCCGTGCCACAGGGTCAGTTCGGCCTTGGCGTCCTCGGCCCCGACGGCGTCGGCGGCGGCCCGCTCGGCCATGGGGTTCAGCGTGGAGACCGCCGGACCGAGCGCCAGGCCCAGCCCGGCGGCGAGGGCCGCCGGCCCCACGAACCCGGGGACCGCCTCGACGACGTCGTCCTGCGGGGCGCGCGGGGAGCCCCAGAAGGCCCCGTGCACGAACCGGTACGTGTAGGCGAAGGTGAACACCGAGGCGAGCACGGCGACCGTCCCGGCCAGGGGAGCGATCCACCCGGGTCCGGGTGCCTCCAGCAACCCCTTGAAGACGTTCTCCTTGCTGACGAAGCCCAGCAGCGGCGGGATGCCCGCCATGGACAGCCCGGCCAGCGTCGCCACGGTCGCGGTGACCGGCATGCGGCGCCGTAGCCCCCCGAGTTCACGCAGGTCGCGGGTGCCCGCCTGGTGGTCGACCACCCCCACCACCATGAACAGCGCGGCCTTGAACAGAGCGTGCGCGAAGGTGTGCACCGCGGCCGCCACCAGCGCCGCCTCCGTGCCCACTCCGATCACGGCCACCAACAGCCCCAGCTGACTCACGGTCGAGTACGCCGCCAGTTCCTTGAGGTCGTGCTGTTGGAGCGCGAACACCGCACCGATCACCGCGGTGACCAGACCGAAGGTGAGGAGCGTGAGGTTCCACACCGGGAGCGCGCCGAAGGCCGGCGTGAACCGCATCAGCAGGAAGATCCCGGCCTTGACCATGGCCGCGGCGTGCAGGTAGGCGCTGACCGGGGTACTCGCCGCCATGGCGTCCGGCAGCCAGTAGTGGAAGGGGAACTGCGCGGACTTGGTGAAGGCCGCCAGGATCACCAGGAGCGCCACCACCGACGCGAAGGTGGGGTCCTCGCCCCACACCGGGTCGGCCAGGATCACGCTCAGTCGTGTGGTCCCGACCTTCAGGGCCATGAGGACCACGGCCGTCATCAGCGCCAGCCCGCCCACCACGGTGAGCAGGAACGTGCGGATCGCCGGGCGGCTGCCGGCGGGTCCGGACAGGCCGATCAGGTAGAACGAGGCGATGGTCGTGAGCTCCCAGAACACGAAGAGCAGCACGACGTCGTCGGCCAGGACCAGTCCCGTCATCGCGAACGCGAACAGGGTCATGAGGGCGTAGAAGCCCAGGCGCGGGCCGCGCGGGAAGTAGCGGGTCGAGTAGGCCAGGATGAGCGCGCCGACGCCCGTGACCAGCAGGGTGAACAACCAGCCGATGCCGTCCATGCGCAGGCGTAGCTCGACCCCGATGGTGGGCATCCAGGGTCGGACGAACTCGATCGTGCGTCCTTCGCCGAGCACCTGCGGAGCCAGGGCCAGGACCACACCGGCCAGTGCCAGCAGCACCAGCGCGAGCGGCCATCCGGCGTCGCGTCCGAGGAGGCGGTCGAGAGGGAACGTCACGACCACGGCGGCGGCGAGGAACAGAAGCAGTATCAGAAGTACCACGTCACCGTCATTTCACACTTTCCGGCCGCTCCCTAGCCGACACAGCGCCGAGGGAACGACGATGGCGTCCTTTCGTCGTCTTCTTTTTTTATTCGGTTATGCATGTTGTCGTGGATTTTCCGCGATGACGGTGCGGTGCCGTCGATCGCGCCCACGGTCGACCCCTGTGGACCCCCTGGCCAGAAGGCGTCGTCCGCAGCGGACGACGTCGCCTGGGTGTCGTGGTCGATACCGGAGGCGTGGGGAGGGCACCGCTGACGGCGACCTCCCTCCGTCGGCGACCCATGGGTCGCCTGTGAAGCCAGTGGTCGTCGACCCTAACAAGGCGGGGTGAAAGTTGAAAAGCCGATCAAAGCGATCGTGGTAATGGACACGAATGGCGTGAGGATGTTTATCGCCCGCTCCTCGGGTATGGCGGGCGCACGCGAACGGGGCCCCGCCCTCCCCTCAGCGGTGGGGCCCCGTTCGCGAGCGGCGCCGTCGGCTAGCGCGCGCTGTCGCCTTCGGTGTCGGACGTCGTCTCGGCGAGATCGTCGAACTTCGTGGCTTCCGAGGGTTTCACCCCGGTGAGGTAACCGGCCCGCGCGATGGCGTTGCCGCCGACGGCGGCGGTCGCCAATTGGATCAGCAGGGCCAGTCCGATCTTGGCGGCGTTCTCCCAGCTCGGGAGGTGGAGCAACAGCCCCAAGAGCAGCAGGGCGGTGCCGAGGGCACCGGCCACGGTGACCCCGCTCAGTCGTGCGTAGAAGTCACGGAGCCTCAGCAGGCCGATCGCGCCGACCAGGAAGACGAGGGCTCCGGCGATCATGCACGCGACGGCGGCGACGTCCAACACACTCATCGCTGACCTCCGGTGATCAGTCGGGCCAGGGAGAGGGCGGCCAGGAACCCGACCAGGGTGCACACCAGGACGATGTCCACCACCAGTTCCGTGTCCAGGCGGAAACCGAGCATGATGACCAGGCCCACGAAGCCGAAGAAGACCACGTCGGAGGCGGCACCGCGGTCGGCCGCCGACGGACCGGTGAGGATCCGGTAGGCGGCGATGGCCATCGCGACGACGATCGCGGCCAGGCCGATATCGATGACCTGCATCAGCGGTTTCCTCCCTTGACGGTGGCCCGCCGTGCCGGCCGGGGCGGACGGGTGACCGCGAGGATGCGGTCCTCCATGGCGTGGATCTCCTCGCGGAAGGACGCGTGGTCCTCCACGTACAACCCGTGCACCCACAGGGTGGAGGGGTCGTGACGCACGGCCACGGTGACCGTCCCCGGGGTCAGGGAGATGAGGTTGGCCAGCATCGTCACCTCGAAGTCGGTCCGGCAGCGGATCGGTACCTCCACGAACGCCGGGGTCGAGGAGCTTCCCGGGGTGATGATGTCCCGCATGACCTGAAGGGAGGTCTTGATGATCTCCCCACCCGCGTAGAAGGGGAACCAGAGCACACGAAGGGCCCACTTCAGCTGGTTCATCGTCCCAACACCGCCTCGACGTAGGTGGACGTGTCCAAGAGGTTCGCGGCGGCCTGCGCGCTGAGGTCGAGCAGGAGTTCGGCACCGAGCCCGATGCAGAGCGTGGCCACGGTCAGCATCAGCCCAGGGAGGATCAGGGCCGTCCGGATCCTCGGTGGTGCGGCGGTCCGTACGGAGCCACCGTTGGCGCCGGCGGTGGAGGTGTCGTCCGGTTCGGCGACGGGTGGCTCCTTGCCCCAGAACACACCGCCCCAGATCTTGAGCATGGACATCAGGGTGATGAGGCTGACCGCGATCATCACGGCCATGACCGTCCACTGCTGGGACTCGACGGCCGCCAGGACCAGGGAGAGCTTGGCGACGAAGCCGGAGAAGGGCGGCAGACCGGCCAGGGAGAGCGCCGCTCCCATGAAGACCAGCCCGATGAGGGGTTCGCGTCTGGCGATGCCGCCGAGGCGGTCCAGGGCCCCGGTCCCGTGGGTGTGCTCGATCGCTCCGGTGGAGAGGAAGAGCGAGGCCTTCACGATCATGTGGTGGATCAGGTAGAAGATCCCCGCCATGAGCCCCAACTCGGTGAACAGGGCCACGCCCAACAGGATGTAGCCGATCTGGCTGATCATGTGGAACACCAGGATGGAGCGTGTGGTGTTCTCACCGACGGCTCCCATGACGCCGATGAGCATGGTGAGGGTGAAGGCCACGACGCCGATCCACAGGAACTTGGCGTCCCCGTCGAACACCAGCGCGTACAGCCGGTAGATGGCGTAGATGGCCACCTTGGTGTGCAGACCGGAGAACAGCGCCGTGATCGCCGGGGAGGCGCCCGGGTAGGTGCGGGTCAGCCACCCGTGCACCGGGACGACCGCCGCCTTGATGGACAGGGCGAGGATGACCACGCCCATGCCGACCGCGACCATCGGTGACTCGTGGGCGGCCCCGGCGAGTTCGCCGAGGTGCACGGTGCCCGCGGCGGCGTAGACCAGCGCCACACCGGCCAGGAAGATGGTCGATGTCAGCAGGTTGACGGTGACGTAGATGCGTCCGGCCCGCAGTCGGCCCAGGGCACCCAGCATCGCCAGCAGTCCGTACGAGGGCAACAGCATGACCTCGATGAAGACGAACATGTTGAAGATGTCGGCGGTGAGGAGCGCCCCGGACACACCGGCCGTGAGCACCAGCACCAGTGGGGCGAAGAAGGACTGCCGGTCGTCTCCGGTGGCCACCGCGAACAGTGAGCAGACCAGGGCCAACAACGACGTCGTCCACAGCATGAGGGCGCTGAACACGTCCGCGACGAACGGAATGGCGATGCCGTCCTGCCACAGCCCGACGTTGTGCGCGTAGACGGTGCCGTCCCGCGTGAGCCAGATCAGCCCGGCCCCGCCGAGCATCGCCGCCGTGCTGGGGGCCAAGAGCAGGGCCCGGCGCACCCAGAGCGGGCCGCGCACCACGACCAGTAGGCCCGCCCCGAGCAACGGGACGCCCACGAAGAGGGGCAGCAGAGCGGGAATCATGGGTTTCCCTCGGTGTCGTCGTCGCCGCCGGAGGCGGCGAGGGTGAGCATGTAGATCGCGATGGAGAAGGCGATGACGATCGCGGTCAGCACGAACGCCTGAGGAAGCGGATCCGCGGCGGTCAGGGCCGTGCCGAACTGGAGCAACGGCATGTCCCTACGGAACACCCCGCCCGCGGACATGATGAGGAGGTTGACCGCGTGCCCCACCAGGAGCAGACCGAGGACGATGCGCACCATGCCGCGTTGGAGCATCAGGTAGACGCCACCGGCGGTCATGATGGCGATGGTGATGGCGAGGGTCATCGCTTGCCTCCAGCGGTGGAGCCGTCCAGGGACGGCGAGCGGTCCGGGGCGCCCACGGACTCCTCACCTTGGTCAGGAGCCGGTGGATCACCCGAACCGTCGGTGGATCCGCGCCCACGCTCCAGGCCGAGCTCGTTGAGTGCGGTGAGCAGGACGCCCACGACGGCGAGATAGACGCCGATGTCGAAGATGAACGCCGTGGTGAAGTGGAAGTAGCCGCCCCAGGCCAGCGGGATCTCCGCGTGCAACGGCTTGAGGAAGGAACCGTCGAGGTAGCCCAGGAACCCGGAGAACGCGGCGACGATGACACCCGCCCCGATGATCGCCGGGTAGGCCAGCCGGATCCGTGCGGCCCGGTCACTGGGCGCCGCCAGGTAGGTGAGGGCGAATCCGGCCCCGCCCACCAACCCGGCGATGAACCCTCCACCGGGCTCGTTGTGGCCCCGGAACAGGAGGTAGAGCGACCAGAGGACCAAGAGCGGCATGAGGAACCGACCGACGGTACGCATGAGCACGGTGTTGTCCGCCGGGTCGAAGGCCGCGTTGGTCGGGCTGACGGTGACCTGTCGTGAGTCGTGTGTGGGCAGCAGGTCGCTGGAGCGTAGGACCGCGATGATGATGAGTCCGGCCACCCCCAGCACCGTGAGTTCGCCCAGGGTGTCCAGGGCTCGGTAGTCCACCAGGATCGTGTTCACCACGTTGGTGCCACCGGTGTCCTCCGGCGCGTTGCCGAGGAAGTACTCGGCGGCCGGGGAGAGCTCCCGACGTCCGGTGAGGGCGAAGGCCGCCACGCCCATGCAGAGTCCGGCCGCGATGGCGATGACGGCGGTCAACGCCGAGCGGCTCCGTCGCACGCCGTGGAAGCGGCGAGGGAGACGGCGTAGGACCAGGACCGCCACGACCACGGTCAGGATCTCGACCAGCAGTTGGGTGAGAGCGACGTCGAACGCGCCCAGGAAGAAGAGCCACAGCGCCGTCGTGAATCCGGCGATACCGACCAGGGCCAGACCGGCCATGCGGGATCGTGTGATGACGGCGGATCCGACGGCGACGGCCATCAGGCCCACGAGCAACCAGTCCAGGCCCAGAGAGGTCTGTCCGGCCACCGGTGGCAGGTCCACGCCCACCACGGTGACGACCGAGGCGAGCGCGATGATGAGTACCATCGGCGCGCCGAGGTGGAAGGCCGGGGAGTCGAACCTGGTGAGATCACCCGCTCGCCTGCCCAGCCGGATGATGCCGTTGTACAGGGACTCGAAGATCCCCACACCGGTGACCGGGACGAAATCGTGTCCGGCCAGCGCGTCACCCACCCGGGACCGCCAGGCCACGAACGAGCCCAGACCGATCGCCGTCATGGACATGAGCAACGCGGCGTTGACGCCGTGCCACAACACGAGATGGGCGTCGGTCGTCTGGAACGTGGTGTTGACCGCCACCTCGTTGACCAGGGGGTCCAGGACCGGCACCGTCAGGCCGAGGAGCACGCCTCCGAGCGCGGCGATGCCGGCCGGTGCCCAGAAACCGATGCCGGCCTCCTCCGCGCCGGCCTCCCGCGACCCCTCCGCGCTCCGGGAGACTCCGAAGAAGGTCCGGTGGACGAACCGGAAGGAGTAGGCGAAGGTGAAGACCGAGGCACCGACCGCGACGATCCCCGCCAACGGACCCGACCAGCCCGGGCCAGGGGCGTTCAGGAACGCCTCGAACAGGTTCTCCTTGCTGATGAAGCCCAACAGTGGTGGGATGCCCGCCATCGACAGCGCGGACAGCGTGGCCACCGTGGCCGTGACCGGCATGCGGTGGCGCAGGCCCCCCAACCTGCGAAGATCACGGGTGCCGGTCTGATGGTCGACCAGCCCGACCACCATGAACAGGGCGGACTTGAACAGGGCGTGCGCCACGGTGTGCACGGACGCGGCCACCAGCGCCTCGGGGGTACCCACCCCGATCACCGCCACCAGCAGACCCAACTGGCTGACCGTGGAGAAGGCCGCCAGTCGCTTGAGATCGGTCTGTTGAAGGGCGAAGAACGCACCCATCAACGCGGTGACCAGACCTGCGGTGATGAGTACGGAGTTCCACAGGAGCAGGTCGCCGAACGCCGGCGTGAACCGCATCGCCAGGTAGATGCCGGCCTTGACCATGGCCGCGGCGTGCAGGTAGGCGCTGACCGGGGTACTCGCGGCCATGGCGTCCGGCAGCCAGTAGTGGAACGGGAACTGCGCCGACTTGGTGAACACGGCCACGATCACCAGCAGGGCGACCACCGACACGAACACCGGCTCCCGGGTCCAGGACTCGTCCGCCAGGATCTCGCTCAGCCGCGTCGTACCGGTGCGCACCACCAAGAGCACGACGGCGCCCAGGAGCGCCAGTCCGCCCATCGCGGTGAGCAGGAACGTGCGGATGGCGGATCGGTCGGCGGTGAGACCGGACAGTCCGATCAGGTAGAACGACGCGATCGTGGTCAGTTCCCAGAACACGAAGAGCAGCACGACGTCGTCGGCCAGGACCAGACCGGTCATCGCGAACGCGAACAGACTCATCAGGCAGTAGAAACCGAGCCTGCGCCCAGGCGGGAAGTACCGCGTGGAGTAGGCCATGATCAGCGTGCCGATTCCGGTCACCAGCATCGTGAACAGCCAGCCCAGGCCGTCCATACGCAGGTGCAGGTCCACGCCCAGGCTCGGCATCCACGGTCGCGAGTACTCCAGGGCGGAGCCCGCTCCCAGTACCTGGGGAGCCTGGACGGCCACCAGCACGGTCAGGGCGAGGAACACGGCGGCGATCGGCCACCCCGCGTTGCGGCCCAGGAACCTGTCCAGTAACGGTGTGCTCGCGACGGTCACGGCGAGCACGATGAGCAGAAGCAGCAGCACCACGCCACTGTCCTTTCACGGCGGATCACCGTGCGGCCTCACCCGGAACGGTTCGCGCGGGTGGGCACACGGTGGGGTGGAAGGGAGAAGACCTGAGGGCGGCCGGGCCGCCGTCAGCCGCGTCCCGGCGGGCAGGCGCTGAGTTCGCCGTGGGCGTTGGTGCCCCAAGAAGTGGTGTATCCGTTGGTGCCGAGGGGGCGTCGGTTGCCGACCGGCAGCTTGGAGCGCTCCCCGAAGCGGCTGCGACGCAGCCGGCACGCGGGTGCGATGGCCGAAGGGATCATCCTGTGTGCTCCGTGGGCATGGGTCGG
>NZ_QOCZ01000012.1 GCF_018207095.1 Nocardiopsis sp. MG754419
GCCCCTTCCGGACGCGGTCCGGGCCGTGACGCACACCACGGGACCTGTCCGGTCGCACACCCGCACCCCCTTCGGGCGGGGTTTCCTTGGGAGGATCGCACAGACCCCGCCCCCTGGAACGGGGTGACCGTCGTACCCGAACACAGGTGAGCGGGTACGCTGCGGTGGTAGCGGACCCACCGTCCCCGTGACGGGGTCGGGCACCGAACTTCTCCCCGTCGAACCACGATCCCGGAGTGTGCTCATGACAGCCCGTGTGGGCGTCGTCACCTTCCCAGGCTCCCTTGACGACAAGGACGCCGCGCGCGCGGTGTCCCTGGCGGGTGCCGAACCCGTCGCGCTGTGGCACGACGACGCCGACCTCAAGGGGGTCGACGCCGTGGTCCTGCCCGGTGGCTTCTCCTACGGCGACTACCTGCGCTGCGGCGCCATCGCCCGGTTCGCCCCGCTGATGTCCGAGCTGGTCCCGGCGGCGCGTTCGGGCGCCCTTCCGGTCCTGGGCATCTGCAACGGCTTCCAGATCCTGTGCGAGAGCCACCTGCTTCCCGGTGCGCTCACCCGCAACTCCTCGCTGCGGTTCGTCAACCGCGACCAGGTCCTGCGGATGGAGAACACCCGCACCGCCTGGACCAACGCCTACGACGAGGGCCAGGAGATCCTGGTGGTCCTCAAGAGCGGTGAGGGCAGCTACGTCGCCGACGAGGACACCCTCGACCGCTTGGAGGCCGAGGGCCGGGTCATCGCCCGCTACGTCGGCGGCAACCCCAACGGCTCGCGCCGCGACATCGCCGGCATCACCAACGAGCACGGCAACGTGGTCGGCCTCATGCCGCACCCCGAACACGCCGTCGAGGCCCTGACCGGACCCTCCACCGAGGGTCTGGGCTTCTTCAGCTCGATCCTGCACCACCTGAAGGCCGAAGTCCCGGCCTGAACCACCCGGGCCGGCGCACCCGTCGGCCCACCGCACCCGACAGGGGGACGATCCTCGCGATGATGGCGCTGCTGCGCTCCCGGAAGACCATGTACGTACTGGTGGGGTTGGTCGTGGTCGGCCTAGTGGTCTCCGGGGCCATCGGCCTGTTCCAGTCGTTCAACGCCGCTCCCGTGGCCTCCCAGCAGCAACAGGGACAACAGGGCCAGGGGCAACAGGGCGCACCGGACGGGCAGCAGCAGGAGCCGCCGCCCGACGTCGGGGCCCTGGGCGACCCCCCGTCCGGGTTCACCTACGTGGACCAGGACGAGGCCCACTGCAACGGGAACGTGTGCTTCCGGCTGATCCTCGTCGCCGGCGAGGACGGCGAGGAGCTCGACATGTCCACCGACGAGGCGGTCACGTCGGTGTACGAGCACCTGCTGTCCAACGGCTGGCGACAGGAACTGCCCGAGGACGCCGACTCCCCCGACGACATCGCGCTCAACGACTCCGTCCTCACCGACGGGGACACCCTGGTCGCGGACTCCTCCGCACCGGGCGGAGACGCCATCCCCGTCCTCATGCTGGGCAACGCGGGCATGCCCGCCTACTGATCCGGTGCCGGGCGGCGGACACAGCCAAGGCTCGGCCCGCACCACCCGCGCAACTCCGCGACACCCGAACGGAAGCACCGCATGTCTGAAGTACCCGGTCTCGACACCGTCGCCACGGCGCACGACACCCCGGACACCCCTCAGCCGTACGCCGAACTGGGTATGGCCAAGGACGAGTACGAGCGGGTCCGCGCGATCCTGGGCCGTCGACCCACCTCGGCCGAGCTGGCGATCTACTCGGTCATGTGGAGCGAGCACTGCTCCTACAAGTCGTCCAAGGTGCACCTGAGCCAGTTCGGGGAGAAGGCCCCCGAGAGCGACGCCCTGCTCGTGGGCATGGGCGAGAACGCCGGTGTGGTGGACGTCGGCGACGGTCACGCCGTGACCTTCAAGATCGAGTCGCACAACCACCCCTCCTACGTGGAGCCGCACCAGGGCGCGGCCACCGGCGTGGGCGGCATCGTCCGCGACATCCTCACCATGGGCGCCCGGCCGGTCGCCGTGATGGACGCGCTGCGTTTCGGACCGGCCGACGCCGACGACACCAAGCGCGTGCTTCCCGGTGTGGTCTCCGGCATCTCCTTCTACGGCAACTGCCTCGGTCTGCCCAACATCGGCGGTGAGATCGGCTTCGGCCCCGGGTACATCGGCAACCCGCTGGTCAACGCCCTGTGCGTGGGTGTGCTCAAGCACGAGGACATCAAGCTCGCCCAGGCGCCCGGTCCCGGCAACAAGGTGGTGCTGTTCGGCTCCACCACCGGCCCCGACGGGATCGGCGGCGCCTCGGTGCTGGCGAGCGCCACCTTCGACGACGAGTCGCACGCCAAGCGGCCCAGCGTCCAGGTCGGCGACCCGTTCATGGAGAAGCTGCTCATCGAGTGCAGCCTGGAGCTGTACGCCCAGGACATGGTGGTCGGGATCCAGGACCTCGGTGCCGCGGGCGTCTCCTGCGCCACCACCGAGCTGGCCGCCGGTGGCACCGGCGGCATGAACATCCGGCTGGACCGGGTGCCGCTGCGCGACCACCGACTCACTCCCGAGGAGATCCTCATGAGCGAGTCGCAGGAACGCATGATGGCGATCGTCGAGCCCGCCAAGATGGACGACTTCCTCGCCGTGTGCGACAAGTGGGGCATCCTGGCCACCGAGATCGGCGAGGTCACCGACGTGACCCCCGAGGAGGCCGAGCGCGGCGGCCGTCTGGTCATGACCTGGCACGGTGAGACCGTCGTGGACATGCCGCCGCGGACCGCCTCCGACGAGGGCCCGGTCTACCGCCGCCCGTTCGCGCGCCCGGAGTCCCAGGACACGTTGCAGGCCGACGACGCCGCGAAGCTGGCCCGTCCGGGCGACGACGCCGCGCTGCGCGAGCAGCTGCTGCGGGTGCTGGGCGCGCCCGGCGTGGGCGACCCCACCTGGGTCACGCGGCAGTACGACAGTTACGTGCGCGGCGACACGGTGGTGTCCGCCCCGCACGACTCCGGCATGATCCGGATCGCCGACGACTCCGACCGCGGCGTGGCGCTGTCCACCGACGGCAACGGCCGGTTCACCCGGCTGGACCCGTACGCGGGCACGCAGCTGGCCTTCGCCGAGGCGTACCGCAACGTGGCCGCCACCGGTGCGCGCCCGCTCGCGGTCACCAACTGCCTCAACTTCGGTTCGCCGGAGGACCCCGGGGTCATGTGGCAGTTCGCCGAGACCACGCGCGGTCTGGCCGACGCCTGCCTGCGGATGGGCACCCCGGTGACCGGTGGCAACGTCAGCTTCTACAACCAGACCGGTGACGTGGCGATCAACCCGACGCCGGTCATCGGTGTGCTCGGCGTGATCGACGACGTCAACCGCCGCCTGCGCTCGGGCTTCGACGCCGAGGGCTCCCGTGTGTTCCTGCTGGGCACCACCCGGCCGGAGTTCGGTGGATCGGCCTGGGCCGACGTGGTCCACGAACACCTGGGCGGGCTCCCCCCGCACGTCGACCTGGCCGCCGAGGCGGCCTTGGGCGAGGTCCTGGCCACCGCGGCCGACCGCGGCCTGGCCGCCGCGGCGCACGACCTGTCCGACGGTGGTCTGGGCGTGGCCCTGGCCGAGTCGGCCCTGCGCGGCGGCAAGGGTGTGCGGGTGGAGCTGGACGGCGACGCCTTCACGGAGCTGTTCAGCGAGTCGGGCGCCCGCACGATCGTGGCGGTCGAGCCCGGCCAGGAGGAGGCCTTCGTGGCCCTGGCCGGTGAGCACGGGGTCCCCGTCGCCCAGATCGGCACCGTCGGCGGCACGAGCCTGACGATCACCCACACGGGCGGCGTCGTCGAGATCGGCCTGGACGAGCTGCGCTCCACCTACGAGTCCACCCTGCCCGCCCTGATGGACGGCGTGTAGGGCCCACCGAACGCCAGGGGGCGCTCCCGCCGGGGCGCCCCCTGCGGCGTGTCAAGATCGTCCCACCCTGTGGAGCGGCGGGGAGGGCCCGGTGGGAAAGTGGTCCCGGGCGACATGGCCTCGGAAGACGCCGTCAGCACAGGACCGACACCCGACCGAGGACGCGCGACGTGACGAGACCGAGCGACCCGGCCGTCTCCGCCCTCTGCCTGGCACTGGCGGTGTCGGGCTGTTCCTCCTCACCGCAGGAGGACCCCGACCCCGGGTCGGGGATCGAGCAGGACACCGCCGAGGGCGCGATCACGGCGCCGGACCGGGTCTCTTCGGTGAGCGAGGTGGGCTGGGAGTGGGAGGCCGACGAGGAGGCGGAGATCGCCGTGCTGCCGCTCCCCGTCGGTGTGGGGATGACACTGCGCGGGGCGCACGTGGTCGTGCACCGTTGACGTGCCCCCGGGGTCGGTGACGCACCCGCACGGGGTAGGACTGTGGGGAGGAGGTGGACGCACATGGAACGCGCCAGACGTGGACGGGTGAAGGGAGCCCTCGGAAGCCACGACCGCCCCGCCAGTGCCCTGGCCTTCCGGCTGGTTCTGGCGGTCTTCGGGGCCGTCGTGCTGCTTCTGGGCACGATCGCCGCCCTTCTGTGGGCCGACCCGACCTGGTTGGTCGTGGTCCTGGGCGCGGGATTCGTCGCCGCCTGCATCAACGTCTACTGGGTGAGCCGGCGCCTGCACTACGAACGCCCCAAGCGCTGACCCGGGGCGGCCACACCGGGGCGGGGCCCCGGCGTGCCACTGCGGCCCGGGGAACCGTCGAGGGGCCCGCACGGGCCCCGCGACGCACCGTCCTCGGGGGGTGGGGACCCGTACGGTCCCCACCCGCGCGAGGCGAGCCGTCAGCGGTTCTCGTAGCCCTCCGGGAGCCACTCACGCCACACGTCGGGGTTCTCGTCCACCCAGATACGGGCGGCGTCGGAGGCGTCGATCCCCTCGTCGGCGATCATCCGGGCGACCTCGTTCTGCTGCTCGTTCGTCCAGTGCCAGTTGTCGAGGAACTGGTAGGAGTCACCGTCCTCCTCGACGAACCCGGTGCGGAAGATCTTGTTCATGTGGTACTGCGGGTAGTCGCAGGGCACCCATTCGGGATCGGCGTCGCAACCGGGCTTGTACGCGGGGAACTCGACCCGTACGAAGTCCAACTCCTCCTGCAACCACTGCGGGTCGTAGAAGTAGAAGAGGACCGGTTCCTCGTTGGCGTAGCGGCGCCGTACCTCGGTGATCTGGGCGGCCTCCGAACCGGCGAAGACGATCTCCAGGTTCAGGTCGAACGCGTTGATCATCCCCTGGTCCTGGGTGACGAACCCGGGCGCGCCGCCCAGGAACTCGCCCTTGTCGCCGGTCTCCGCGGTACGGAAGAGGTCGGCGTGCTCCTTGATCCCCTCCATCGTGGGCAGGTCCGGGTACTCGTCCACCATGTAGGCGGGCACGTACCAGCCGATACCGCCGACGTTCCCGTTGGGGCCACCGTCCACCACGGTGTCGTTGCCGTCGGGGCCGTAGAGCTCGAACAGGTCCTCGTGGCCCCAGTTCTCCACGATCACGTCCAGCACACCCTGGTCCAAGGCCTGCCAGGACGGCTGTTCGTCCGTGCGGACCAGCTGGACCTCGTAGCCCATCTCGTCGCGCAGGATGGTGGCCAGGACCTCCGCGCTGGCCTCGTACCCCACCCAGCCGTTGAGGGCCATGCGGACCACACCCGGGTCCCGGGCGATCTGGTCGGTCCGTACCGCGCACGAGGACACCATGACCATGGCGAGCACGGCCACGACGACCCGGAGCAGGACACCCTTTCTCCTCAAGAACCTAGGCACGGGGTGCCCTCCTTCCCTGTGTGACCCGGTCGAGGAACAGGCCGAGGCAGACGATCGCCAGACCGGCGGCCAGACCGAGACCGAGTTGGTTCTGCGCCAGACCCACGACGACGTCGTTGCCGAGCGCGCCCGCGCCGACCAGTGCCCCCATGACCACCATGGACAGCACCAGGATGATGCCCTGGTTGACCGCCAGCAGGAGCGATCCGCGGGCCATCGGCAGCTCCACCTTGGTGAGCAGTTGCCACTTGGTCGACCCCTGGGACACGGCGGCCTCGACCGACCCCGTGGCCACCCCGCGGATGCCGTCGTTGACCAGCCGGATCACGGGGGGCAGCGCGAAGATGAGCGCGGCCACCAGCGCCGGGATCCGGCCGATGCCGAACAGGGCGACGGCGGGGATCAGGTACACGAACGGCGGCAGCGTCTGCATCGCGTCGAGCACGGGGCGCAGGATCGCCGCGAGGACGTCGTTGCGGGACATCAGCACTCCGATGACCACGCCCAACGCGATGGTGACCAGGGAGGCCACCAGCACCTGGGAGAGCGTGTCCATGGCGTTGTCCCACACGCCCAACAGGCCGATGACGAGGAAGGACACCGCGGACACGATCGCCACGCGCACACCGGCGAAGATCCAGCCCAGTGCGGTGGCGGCGATCACCACCAGCCACCACGGAGAGCCGCTGAGCAGCAGGTCCAACGGACTGAGGATCCAGTTCAACGTCCACGTGGCCAACGCCGCGGTGTACGCGCCGATCACCGACTGGACCCACTCGTAGGCGATGTTGACCGGCGTGGCGATGTCGATGGACAGGTCGCGCGGCCAGGCGCCCAACCCGAACAGGCGACCGATGGCGGTGACCAGGATGATCACCGCGAGACCGGCGGCGGACAGCGGCATCCGGTACCGCTCGGGGATGTTCGGGGTCCGGGTGCCATGGCCGACCGCACCCGTGACCCGGTCCATCGCGATGGCGAGCATGACGATGGCCAGACCCGCCTGGAACGCCTGCCCGACGTTGACCTTGGCCAGGGCCTGGTAGATGGCGTCGCCCAGACCACCGGCACCGATCACCGAGGCGATCACGACCATGGAGACCGCGAGCATGATGGTCTGGTTGACGCCCAGCAGGATGGTGCGTTTGGCCATCGGCAGCTGCACCTTGGTGAGCATCTGCCAGGGCGTGGATCCCAGCGACGTCGTCGCCTCGATCGCCCCCTGGGGCACCTCGCGAATGGCCAGTGCCGTGATCCGCACGACCGGAGGCAGCGCGTACACCGCGGTGACCACGGCCGCCGCCGGGTTACCGATGCCGAACAGCAGCACGAAGGGCAGCAGGTACGCGAAGGCCGGCATGATCTGCATGAAGTCCAGGACCGGCCGCAGCCCCCGGTAGAACATCTCGCTGCGTCCCGCGAGGATGCCGAGCGGGAGCCCGAACAGCAGCGCGATGAAGACCGAGGTGATGATGAGCGCCAGTGTCGTCATCGACTCGGTCCACAGCCCTGTCAGGGCGAACACCGCGAAGGTGGCGAGCACCAGCAGCGCCACCCGCCACCCGGCGACGCGCCAGGCCGTGAAGAGACCGAGCGCGGTCACCCCGGCCCAGGTGAGGAAGTCCAGGGCCTGGTTGATCAGCACGACGGCCGACCCCAGCCCCACCGAGATGTAGTTGAAGAAGTAGAGGAACAGCGGGCTGTCGTTGCGGTTGGCGACGATCCAGGCGTAGACCTGGTCGAGCCACGCCATGAAGCGATCGCCGGGCCCCGTCGGGAAGCCCCCGGCCCAGGACGGTTCCCCCATCAGCCGGGTCACCCAGTATCCGGCGACGAGCACCACGAACACCAGCAGGGCCTGCGCCGCGCTGCTGCGCAGCCACCCCCCGGTGCGCCCGGACGTCGCCGTGCCGACGGCCGTGGAGCCGGTCGGTTCGGTCACCGTGGCCATCTCACCCTCCGTCCCCGGTCGGCGTCGCGCCGCCGTGGTCGATGGCCTCGTCGGGGATCTCCTCCACGGTCTCCTCCACAATGGCGGCCACCTGGTCGGCGCCCTCCAGCTGGTCCTCGGCGATGGCGCGCAACACGTCGTCGCGACCCACGTAACCGAGGAGGGTGTCGCCCTCCACCACCCGGACCGGGGCCGTGCTGGCGGCCAGCATGGGCAGGACCTCCGCCAGGACGGTGCCGGGTTCGGTGGTCGGCCCGTCCGTGCGCTCCTCCGGGTAGGCGTCGCGGACCAGCCACCGGGCGGTGAGCACGGTGGTGCGGGCGACGTCGGAGGTGAAGTCGGCGACGTAGGCGTTGGCGGGGCGGCCCACGACCTCCTCCGGGGTACCGACCTGGACGAGCTCGCCGTCGCGCATGATGGCGATGCGGTCGCCCAGCTTGAGCGCCTCCTGGAGGTCGTGGGTGATGAACACCGCGGTCTTGTTCAGCTCGCGTTGGAGCCGGACGACCTCGTTCTGCATGTCGCGCCGGATCAGCGGGTCCAGCGCGCTGAAGGGTTCGTCGAAGAGCAGCGCCTGCGGGTCGACGGCCAGGGCACGGGCCAGACCCACGCGCTGCTGCATGCCTCCGGACAGTTCACCGGGGCGGGCGTACTCGTAGCCGTTCAGCCCCACCATGTCGATCATCTCCTGGGCGCGCGCGTAGCGTTCGGGGCGCGGCATCCCGCGCACCTCCAGCCCGTACGCGACGTTGTCGATGATCTTGCGGGTGGGCAGCAGCCCGAAGTGCTGGAAGACCATCGCCATCTTGTGCCGACGGAGTTCCCGAAGTCGCTGGTCGCTCGCCTGCTCGATGTCCTCACCGTCCAGCCGCACCGAACCCGAGGTGGGTTCGATGAGCCGGGTGAGGCACCGGATGAGCGTGGACTTGCCGGAACCGGACAGGCCCATCACCACGAAGATCTCGCCGGGGCGGACGTCGAAGGAGACGTCGCGCACCGCGACGGTGCAGCCGGTCTCCTCCTTGATGCGGTCCCGGTCGGCGCGCTCCAGTTCGGTGCCGATGATGGTGTCGGCCTTCTTACCGAAGATCTTCCAGAGGTTGCGGACCGAGAAGGTCACGTCGGAGGCGCCGGCCGCGGGGGCCGCCTCGGTGGCCTGGGTGCTCATCGGGTCTCCCCCTTCTCGGCGGCCCGATCCAGGCGGATCAGGTCGGCGGCTCGCTCGCCCAGGGCGAGGACCATGACCATGGGGTTGGGGGTGGGAAGGGTCGGGAACACGGAGGCGTCGGCGACGCGCAGTCCGCGGAGCCCGCGCACACGCAGGTGGGGGTCGACCACGGCGCCGTCGTCGTCGACCGCGCCCATGCGGCAGGTGCCCGCGGGGTGGTAGACGGTGTGGGCGGCGCGGCGCCCGTACTCGGACAGCTCCTCGTCGGTCCGTACCTCGGGCCCGGGGGCGACCTCGCGCTTGATCCAGGACCGGAACGGTTCGGTGGCGGCGACCTCGCGGGCGATCTTCAGCCCGTCGACGATGGTCCGCTCGTCGTAGCCGTCGGGGTCGGTGAAGTAGCGGAAGTCCAGCGCGGGCGGGACCTGGGGGTCGTCGGAGGTGAGGTAGAGCCGCCCGCGTGAACGGGACCGCGGGATGTTGGGGGTCATGCAGACCGCGTAGCCGTCCTCGGGCGAGTCGTAGCCCAGCCGCTTCGTGTTGTCGTCGAAGGGGATCTGGTAGATGTGGAACATCAGGTCCGGCCGGGGATCGCCGTCGTCACGCCGGACGAACAGGGCCGCGTCCGAGTCCATCACGGTGTTCTCGGGAACCCTCCGCTCGGTCTCCCACATGATGATCGACTCGGGGTGGTCCTGGAGGTTGGCGCCCACGCCCGGCAGGTCGTGGTGGGACGTGATCCCCACGTCCTCCAGGTCCTTCCGGTCGCCGACACCCGACAGCATCAACAGGCGGGGGCTGTCCACGGCCCCGGCGGCGAGAACGACCTCGTGGCGGGCGGTGACGGTGATCCGCTCACCGTCCTTGGTGGTGGCACCGACGCCCGTGGCACGGTCGCCGTCGAACAGGATCCGGTCGACCCAGGTCTCCAACAGCAGGGTGAGGTTCTCGCGCACGTCCATGATGGGGTGCAGGTAGGCCACGGAGGCGGAGGAACGGTGGCCGGTGTAGGGGTCGTAGGCGATGGACAGGAAGCCCGCGCCGTCGGCGAAGCCGCCCCCGTGCGAGGTGAGGGCGTTGAAGTCCTCGATGACCGGGACGCCCGCCGCCTGTGAGGCCGAGGACACCCAGTCCCGGACCATGGCGTTGCGGTCCTTCTCGGCGATCGGGACGATGTTGCACTTGATCCGGTCGGCGTAGGACTGGACCGTGGCGTTGTCCCAGCCCTTCGCGCCCGCGGCCACCCACTCGTCGAGGTCCTCGGCGAACGGTCGGAAGCTGATGAGCGTGTTGTGCGAGGAGCAGCCGCCGAGCACCCGGGCGCGCGAGTGCAGGATGTGCGAGTTGCCGCGGGGCTGTTCCGTGGTCGTGTACCCGTAGTCCAGGTCGCCGTCGAGGACGCTCAACCAGTCGCGGAGCCGCAGCACGTGCTCCAGGTCCCGGTCGTCGGGCCCTCCCTCGATCACGCAGACGGTGGTTCCGGGGTCCTCGGTGAGCCTGTTGGCGATCACCGAGCCCGCGGTACCGCCACCGACGATGACGTAGTCATAGGTGTGTTCCTGGTTGGACACGGCCGGATTCCTCTCGTTGATCTCCCGGGGGGACACCGGGAGACCGACCCGCATGGCGTTGGTCGTTGTTCTGGATCTTCTTCTGTGGTCGAGGTGGGACACCCGTCGGCGCGGTGGACGGTCCCGCACCGACGGGTGGCCGGGGCCCCGGTGGGACCGGGGCCGACGTCGGTCAGCCGAACCAGCGCTGCGGTTCGGGAGCCAGGTTGCGGTAGATGTGCTTGGCCTCGCGGTACTCGTCGAGCCCGGCCAGGCCCAGTTCACGGCCGACACCGCTGCGGCCGAAGCCGCCCCACTCGGCGCCCGGGAAGTAGGGCCCGTAGTCGTTGATCCACACGGTGCCGTGGCGCAGGCCGGCGGCGACACGCTCGCCACGGGCGGTGTCGCCGGTCCACACACCGCCGGAGAGCCCGTAGTCGGTGTCGTTTCCCAGGTCGATCGCCTGCTGTTCGGTCTCGAAGCGCTCGACGGTCACGACAGGGCCGAAGACCTCGGTCTGCACGATGTCCATGGAGCGTTCGCAGCCCACGAACACGGTGGGACGGTAGAAGTAGCCGTCCCGCAGCGCGGCGTCGTCGGGCCGCTTGCCGCCGGCGATGATCCGGGCGCCCTCCTCGACACCTCGGGCCACGGCCTTCTCGACCTTGGCTCGGTGCTCGGCGGAGACCAGGGGTCCGCAGCGCACGCCCTCGTCCTGGCCGCGGCCGATGCGGATGGCCTCGGCGCGCCGGGCGAGCTCGGTGGTGAACGCGTCGTGGATGTCGTTGTGCACGATCAACCGCGCGCCCGCCGAACACACCTGACCGGAGTGGAAGAACGCGGCGCTCAGCGCGTAGTCCACGGCCGTGTCGAGGTCCACGTCGGGGAAGATGATGTTCGGGTTCTTGCCGCCCAGTTCCAGGGCGATCTTCTTGACCGTCTCGGAGGCGGCCGCCATGATCCGGCGTCCGGTGGCCAGGCCCCCGGTGAAGGAGACGAGGTCGACGTCGGGGTGCTCGGACAGGGGCGCGCCCGCGTCGGGGCCGCTGCCCGTGACCAGGTTGACCACGCCCGCGGGGATGCCCGCCTCGGTGGACAGTTCCACCAGCTTGGCGGTGGTCACCGGGGTGATCTCACTGGGCTTGATGACCATGGTGTCGCCGGCCGCGATGGCGGGAGCCATCTTCCAGGCGAGCTGGAGCAGCGGGTAGTTCCACGGCGTGATCATGCCGCAGACCCCGACGGGTTCGTAGACGACCTTGCTGTGGACGCCCTCGGGCGCGGAGACCAGTCGGCCCGCGTCCTTGTCGGCCAGACCGGCGTAGTAACGGAAGACGTTGGTGACGTCGTCGACGTCGATCCCGCCCTCCTCGATGGTCTTGCCGGTGTCGAGGGACTCCATGACCGCGATCTCCTCGCGGTCGCGCTGGAGGAGGTCGGCGATCCGGTCGAGGACGCGACCGCGGTCGCCGGCGTCGGTGCGACGCCAGGGGCCGGTGTCGAAGGCACGGCGCGCGGCGGCGATGGCCGCCTCCGTGTCTGCGGCACCGCCCTCGCTGACGATGGTCAGAACGGTCGCGTCGGCGGGGTCCAGGATCTCCCGGACGCGTCCGTTCTTCGCCGCCCGCCACTCACCGTCGATGTAGAGGCTGGTGGCGGTGGCCGACCCGGGTTCAGCCAGGTACGGCACGGAAGGCAGGGTGGTGTAGGGCTGATTCACGGATCCCTTGTGCCCAAGATCGGTAGTCACAAACGGCCTCGTTTCGTATGAAACCTGCACCACAACGCTCACATGGCCCCTGACGAACAGGGGGAACGCCGCGTCGTGGGCCTCGGGGCGCCCGCCGGTGTCGTTCATCACCCGCACCGCCCCGACAGAACAGACCTATGTTCCCGGAGAGCCCGGCGGGCATGGGACACACCGCCCGAGGGAATACCCGAACGAGACTTTGACGTACATTTAGGGGTACCTAAGTCGGTTCGTCCCGGACGCCCGGGGCGCCTCCCCGAGCGACCGCCGCCCGCGAACCCCACAGAGGAACGCATGCTGCTCGAACAAGAACGTCGTGATGTCTGCCTGACGGCCCGCGCCATCGCCCACCACCCGGGTGTCGCGCCCGGCGAGGCCGGCACCGTCAGCGTCCGCAGCGGCGAGCTGGTGGTCGTGACCCCGCACGGGATGCCCCTGGACCAGATCCAGCCGCAGGACTGTCCGGTCATGTCCCTGGACGACCGGATGCTCGAAGGTCGGCGCGACCCGGCCGCCGAGACCACCCTGCACATGGCCGTGCACCGTCAGGCCGTCGCACACGACCGCGACGTCACCGCCGTGGTGAACGCGTTCACCACCGACACCGTGGCCGTGTCGACCGTCGAAGTGGAACTGCCGCCGATCCACCACCGCGCCGCCGGACTGGGCGGCGCCATCGCCGTCACCCCGTTCATGCCCTACGGCGGTGGGGAGATCGCCGACCAGGCGGTCAAGGCGCTCAAGGGGCGGGACGCGGCGCTGCTCGCCGGTCACGGCGGCGTGGCGCTCGGCCGCGGTCTGGAGCACGCGCTGGAGAACCTGCGGCTGCTCGACTGGCTCAGCGCCACCTACCTGCGCGCCCGACAGATCGGACGCCCGCGCGTGTTGTCCGAGGAAGAGCTCGCCGAGGCCCGGCGCCGCGACACCTACGGCTGGGCGGGCCCCGACCCCTTCCTGTGACCGATGCCGGTCCCGCACACCCCTCCCGGCCGTCCACCCCCCAGGAACGGACGGCCCGAGGCTCCTCACCCACCGCCGGCCGGGGGGAACGGTGGTCTGACCATGCTCGCCGGGTTCCTTCGCGTCGGCCTCGTCGCGGGCCGGCGCGTCAGGACCTTCGCAGAGCGTTGATCTGCGCCTGCAGCCTCCGCATGGTCTGATCCATTTCTTCGCGGCTCATGCTGCGGTTGCTCTTGAGCCTCCAGCATTCCAACATCTTCTGCCTGGCTTCTTCCTTGGCCTCCGGGGTGGTCGCGGCCTCGGCGGCTCGCATGTAGGCGGCCGAGGCCCGGTTGGCGGTCTCACGCATGGCCTCGAAGACCACCACGTCAGGGGTCGTCGACCTGAGAACGGAAACGTAGTCGTCGTCCATGGGGTGCTCCTGTTCCTGGGGGTGCGATGAGCGTGGTCAGAGGAAGGAGGCCCGCACCGTCTCGATCAGTGCGCTGTACTCGGCCCGCACCCGCGCGACGTCGGCGGGGTCCTCCGGGTCGAGGTCCTCACGGCGACGGATGCACGCTCGTCGACCTTGGCGCGCCTTCTCGATCACCTGCTCATCGGGGGCGTCCTTGGCCTCTTCGTGATAGATCAGGGCGCTGTACGCCCCCATCGCGCCGTGGATGGCCTCCAGCGCGGCTTCGTAACGGCCGGTCTCCAGGCCGGTCCACGTCTTTTCGTACTCGGGGGGTGTCTTCATGATGTCCGTCCTTCGTGGTGGGGAAGCCTGCGGAAGAAGCGCCGCGATCGCCGATCCGTTGACCGTTCGACCTCGAAGGCCACGACCACGACGGCCCCCGTACCTCGACCGGGCCCGGGGAGTGGACGTGGCGTCGGTCGACATGATGCCCTGGTCCTTCGGAGTGGGTCCGCGGCAGGTCCGTGCCCGCACCGCCGGGTGGGCCCCGGAGCACCGGGGCCGTGGTCCCGGCCCCGGTGACGTCGCCCCTGGTAAGGGGACGGGCGACGCCGACGCGCGGACACCCGCGCGGCCCTTCGGGGCGGGCGGCACCGGGGTGCCGGAGACCACGCTTGGCGCCCGGAGAGATTTTCGTGGCGAAATCGCAGGTCACATGGGGAGGAAGGAAGGGGGTGGCCACATCCGGCCACCCGGGATCCGGGTACGGATACTCAGGAATCCGCCACGCTCGAATCGGACAATGGTGCCGACCACCCACCCGCACGGCAGGAGGCCCCCATGCGCTGCAGCTACATCAGACTCCTCGTGAACGACTACGAGGCCTGTTTCCGCTTCTACTCCGACGTACTCGGCCTGCCCGTCCTCTGGGGGGACGAGTACAGCCGCTACGCGGAGTTCGACGTGCGGTCGGGGACGCGGCTGGCCATCAACCAGCGCGAGGTCATGGCCGAGGCGCTGGAGACCGACACGGCCGACCCCGAACTCCCCCACCAGGACCGACTGGCGGTGATCTTCGAGGTCGACGACGTGGACGAGACGGCGAGGCGACTGGTCACCGACGGCGCCCGCCAGGTGATGGAGCCGCGCGACTGGACGGCCTGGGGCATCCGTGCGGCGCACTTCCGCGACCCGGACGGCTATCTGCTGGAGATCAACCGTCCGCTCATCCCCGTCGTGGACCTGGAGGGTCCGGTGCGCGGGTTGCGCGTCGTGTCCGAGGACTGACCGGGGTGCGGTCTCACCCGGCCACGTGACCGACCAGCAGGTCGTTCACGCGGTCGGCGCGCTCCACACCGAGCAGGTGCGCGGCGCCGGAGACCACCTCGAACCGGGCCCCCGCGATCCCGTCGGCCAGCCGGCGACCGTGGCCGGGCGGGAGCAGCGGGTCGTGCGCGGCGGAGACCACCGTGGTGGGCACCCGCACCCCGGAGACCAGGTGGCGCTGGTCCATCGCGTCGACCGCGTCGCAGATGGACGCGTAGCCGACCGGGTCGATGCCGTCGAAGTCCGCGGTGAAGCGGGCGGCGATCTCGGGACGTCCGTAGGTGAGGTCGGGGGTGAACCACGGCAGGACCACGTCGGCGGTGACGGTCTCCATACCGCCGGCGCGCACCCGCGAGGCGATCCGTCCCCAACGGTGCATGGGGGGCGTGCGCGGCGTGGCCGCCATGAGCGCGATCCGGTCGAGCGTGCGCGGGGAGTTCGCGGCGATCCACAACAGCAGGGAGGCGCCGAACCCGGCGCCGACCGCCGACACCCGACTGAAGCCCAGGTCCTCCAGCAGGCCCAGCACGTCCAGTGCCAGGTCCTCGACGGTGTAGGGGCCTTCGGGGGCCGGGGAGAGACCGTGACCGCGGTGGTTGATCCGCAGGACACGACGGTTGCGCGTGAGTTCGGGGATCTGTGGCTCCCAGACCGACATCTTCGTCCCGAACGGCGGCACGAGCAGCACCACGGGCGCGTGTCCGGGGCCTTCGAGTCGGTACTGCAGCGGAATCAGGGCCATGAATCCTCCGGGTCGCCAGACGGCCAGGCTATCCGCAGAGCTTTCGCCGATGCCAGAAGAATCCGTGCGGCAACGGAAGTGGAGGACGGAAACCGACCGCCATGCTTCCTAGGGTCGACTCCAGACGGACACGACGAAGGAGTTCCCATGAGGGCGACGGGCACCGAGACCGAGCACCGGGTGGATGTCGAGCGGGAGGCGCTGTTGAGGGTCCTCGCCGAACAGCGCGCGTTCCTGCTCACCACGCTCACCGGGCTGAACCGGGAACAGGCCACCACACGCACGACGGTGAGCGTCCTGCACCTGGCCGGGCTGGTCAAGCACGTGAGCGCGACCGAGCGCGGGTGGATCGGGTTCATCGAGGACGGCCCCGTGGAGGTCGATCACGAGTCCCCGGACAGCGTGGAGTTCCACGAGAACTCCTTCCGGCTGCTCGACGACGAGACCCTGGAGGGGGTGTCGTCCGACTACGCGGCGACGGCGGAGGCCACCGAGAGGTACGTGCGCTCCCTGCCCGACCTGGAGATCGCGCACCCGCTGCCGGCGGCGCCCTGGTTCCCCGAGGACACCACGTGGACCGCGCGTGACGTGCTGCTGCACCTGATCCGGGAGACCGCCCAGCACTGCGGTCACGCCGACATCATCCGGGAGTCCCTGGACGGACAGAAGACGATGGGCTGAGCGGTCCGGGCCTCGCCGGGTTCGCCGGAGCCCGCCCTCGACCACCGGGATCCACCTGCGGCGACACCCGACCGCACACCCCGGAGTAGCGTTCGTGTCACTCTGCGCATGCGGGACGATGGTGTCGTCCCATCTCCGAGCGGCGAGGAGCCCGGCGTGAGCCCCACCTGGATCGACATCGACGACGAGGCGCTCCGGGAGGCCATGCGCTTCTCCGGGGCGCGCACCCTGGACGACGCGGTCAACCTCGCGTTGCGGGTGTACGCGGCGCGCCACCGGAGCCGTTCCGAGGTGGTGCGGGAGCGCGGCCGGGCGACCGCGACGACCGAGCGCCGAGTCGAGCACCGCCCCTGACGCGCCGCCGGGAACGGCGCCGACCGGAACACCCCCGGAGCGGAGGGCGCCGCCCTCACCCGCAGCCCGGGGGCGGCTCCGGCGACACCGGGAACGCGAGCGGGGCGGGACCACCGCTGGTGGTCCCGCCCCGCTGACGAGGTGGCGAGGGTCGCCTCCGCATCCCCCCTCAAAGTACGGAGGCAACCCTCGCTCTGGGAAACGGCCTGCGACTCCTCCCCCCTGGAGTCGCGGCCTGTAAAGGTCTGCCGCGGAAGCGCTGCTGTCTTCCGCGTTGATACAAACAGTACCCACCCCAACCACGAATAACAACCCTCAGTCACGAGAAACTACTTAAAGTGATCGTCATTCCTGGGAAGGCGGGGTCCCAAGCCACTGTGGCCATCGTCAACCAGGGGTCATGAGGCCCCGTGCGGGACACCCACATAGCCTGGACGGGTGAGTTCACCTCTCCTCAGCCCACGCTGGCTCGGCATCCACCTCGCGGCCCTGCTCGTGGCCGCCGTGTGCGTCGCCGGCACCTTCTGGCAGGGCACCCGCGCCTTCGAGCCCGACCGTGACGTCATCACCAACCCGGTCGAGGACCTCGCGGACGCCATCCCGGTCGCCGACCTCGGCGAGCCCGGCGACTTCCTGCACCCCAACCTCACCGCGAACACCGCGGTCGAGGCGAGCGGCCACTTCGACGCCGACGCGCAGGTCGTCGTGCCCCAGTACCTGGACGGGGCCGAGGGGTACGCGGTGGTGCTCCCCCTGGTCACCGCCGAGGGTGTGGCCATGCCGGTGAACCGCGGGTGGACCGAGGACCCCGACGCCGTTCCCGCGCCGCCGGAGGGGAACGTCACCGTCACCGGCTGGCTCCAGCCGCCCCAGGACTCCTCCGAGGGCTTCGTGCCCATGGGCGCCCCCGAGGAGGGCACCGTGGAACGGATCGCCCCGTCCCTGCTCGTGGGCGAGTGGGATCAGCGGCTCTACGCGGCCTATCTCACGCTGCCCGAGCACGAGCCCGCCGTCGACGGGCTCACCGCCATGCCGCCGCCGGAGCCGCCGACCGGGTTCACCATCAACTGGCGCAGCCTCAGCTACGCCGTCCAGTGGGCGATGTTCGGGGTGTCCGCGCTGGTCTTCTGGATCATCCTCATGCGCCGAGAACTGCAGGAGGCCCGCGCCCGGGATACGGGCGGGGCCTCGGAGAGCGGTGGACCACCGTCGGATCAGACGGTGGGCGCGGGTTCCTGACCGCTGTCCCGGGCCTCCGCGGCCCGCTCCTCGGCCTGCTCCGACTTCACGATGCGGTGCTCCACCACGAAACCGAGGATCGGGATGGTGCCGGACAGCACCACACCGAGGGTGCGCCCGGCGCCCCAACGACGGTCCAGCGCCACCCACAGGACCACCAGCACGTACACCATGTAGATGTAGCCGTGCGGCATGACGATGAGGTGCATCAGCGGGGACTCGGGACCGAACCAGTGCTCCCAGCCCTCGGGAGCGGGCGCCAGCGCGAACATCGACGTCTCGCCGACCAGGTACTTGGCCGGCATGGCGACGAAGGCCAACCCGATGAGGAAGACACCCGTCACGTAGGCCAACACCCGGTACAACGCGAACGACACGCGTCTCTTGTCCACTGCGAACACACCCATTCAACGACGAAGTTCGGACGGCTCGGCCACGGGGGTGTGCTCTCGTACGGACGCCGACGGGGTTCCGAAGGTGCCCGAGGCGGGGCGGCCGGGAACGGACCCTCGCACCATGGGCGTCCCCCGCCCTCCTCCCCCGGTGCCGAGGTCCTCGGCGTGCGGGTGCGGGCCGGAGTGAAGGCCCCGAGATCACAGCCCGGGCCCCGAGCCGTGTCGGGTCCCTCCCCACGAGGCTAAGCGGTGTCCGGCACCGTGGCCCGCCGGGGTGGCCGTGACCGGTGAATGTCACATCGTCGCAGGCGAGCACGGGTCGAGCAGGGGTGCTCCGGGGTCGTTCGAGTGGGTCACTTGTCCCGGTGGGAGACACGGACGGGGCTGCTCCACCGGCCGTCGGACTTCGCGGTCCAGGCCTTGGGGATCATCCGCAGGGAGATGTAGGCGTCCACGAGCCGGATCGGGAAGAAGAACAGTCCGTAGATCAGGTACGACGGTCGACGTCGGACCACGGTCATCACGCAGGTGAGCATGTAGTCGGGCACCAGCAGGCCGACGGCGAGGGCGGCCAACGGCAGGAAGGCCGTCACCCCCGTGAACGCGTCGGTGAAGAGCGGGACCCCCGCCAGGAGGTCGCCGGCGACCGTGCCGAGCAGGACGAAGGCCGCCAGGACCACCGTCGCGAGCAGCATCAGCGAGACCACGACGACCTCGAACACGTACAGCACCAGGCACACGCAGAAGAGGCCCGGCCACAGCTTGTGCCGGCGCAGCGTCTGCCAGAAGCCCAGCGTCCACCGGCGCACCTGCTTGCGGTAGTCGCCGAAGGTGAACGGGTCCTGGCTGAAGGCCTTGGTGTCCGGATTCATCGAGACGCGCCCGAGACGCTTATGATGCACCTCGAAGGTCATGTTGAAGTCCTCGATCACCAACCCCGGCGGGTTCACGGTGATCTGCTTGAGCGCGCGGCTGCGGTAGACGCTGGCGAAGCCCGGCACGATGAAGGCGACGTTGGCGCGCCGCCACGTCTGGCCGAAGCGCATCAGGTACTGGAGCATGAAGTACAGACGGTCGCGGTAGGCCGAGATGACCCGTCCGACGACGCTGCGCTCCCCCGGCTTCCACTCGGAGACGACGAAACCGGCCACGGCGGCGACCTCGGGATCGGCCAACTGTCGCTTGGCCCCCTCCACGTACCCCGGGTCGAGCTCGGTGTCGGCGTCCAGGATCAGGACGCCGTCGTAGTTGTCGGTCAGCGCGAACTCCTCGATGACCGCCTCGATGGCCCCCGCCTTGCCCCGGTTGGTGAGGAGTTCGAGGACGTTCACGCCGGTCTTCGCGGCGATCTCCGCGGTGGAGTCCTTGGAGGAGTCCGAGACGACGTAGATGTCCCAGCGGTTGAACAGGCCGAGCGCCGAGGAGATGGCGGCGTCGATCACCGGTTCCTCGTTGTGGGCGGGGATGATGACCGCGAGCGTGATGTCGTCGGGGTCGGTCGCGACGACGTCGCCCCCCACGGGAGCGCTCGTCAGGACGCCACCGCCGCCGGCGTCGCCACGCGTGGCCACCAGGGTGTCGCCGGCGTGACCCGGGCCCTCGATGGCCCCGCCGCCGGCACCCGCGCCGACGAGGACCCTCTCCCGGTGACGGCCGCCGCGGACGACCGGCCGCTCCCGTCTGTGCGCGGGGCGGCGGCGACCCAGCGCGGCCCTGGCACCGTCCTCGGCTAACCGGAGCAGACCCATGACGGTCCACAGCAGAAGGTTGAGCCCGAAGGCCATCCACAGGAACGCGTACCCCAGGGCGCCCAGCCCCGAGGCGGCCGCGAGGCCCGTGGCGAAGTCGAACCAGAAAACGAACAGTGCGGCGACCAGAACCAGGGCGATCAACCCCGTCACCCAGCCACCGACGAAACGCGCGATACGCACAGCCCTACGACCCCTCCGAAAGTAAACGGTTTCGGACCGACATTAACCCGCAAAGTCGGCGTTAGGTTGACGCCCCACGCGAGCGGATGGTTCACCAGTGTTCGCGTCCTATGTAGGCCACCCGAATCGTATACACGGGCTTGCGAGAGATGGTAACCATTAGAGGATATTTGAGGCGAAGGACCGTCCTCAGAGTATCCGATTTATCCGATACGTCTTAGTAGTTGGGAGAGTCCTCGCCTCGGGACGCCCACCGACAGAAGGAGAACGCCCGGCGTGGTCGGCGCATCACGTTCCTCATCGCCGGATCCTGCCCGCCCAGACCACAGCGGCACCGGACGCCACATCTCGCCCACCAGTGACGATTCCGGTCAGACCGTGGTAGCGATCCACCAACCGCACTACTGGCCGTGGTTGGGGTTACTCGACAAGATCGACCGATCCGACCGTGTCGTCATGCTCGACACGGTGCAGTTCGAGCGACGCGGCTGGCAGAACCGGAACTACATCGCGGGCCCCGGGAAACCGATCTTGTTGACCGTGCCGGTGGAGCAGGCGAGCAGGGACCAACACATCCGTGACAAGAAGATCGACAACACCCAGAAATGGAGGATGAAGCACTACAAGGCACTCGCTGAACACTGTTACCGCAAGGCCCCGTACTGGAATGACTACAAAGAAGAAATTGCCGACCTGTATGCGGCAAATCGGGAAAACCTGTCAGATCTGGCCATAGCGACCACTCGGCTCCTGATGCGCGGTTTCGGTATCGACACGCCGATCCTGCGCGCCGGTGAGCTCGGGGACTTCTCGGGTGCCAAGAGCGAGTTGCTCGCCCAGATCTGCGCCAAGGCCGGAGCGGACACCCTGCTCGCGGGCGAGGGGTCCCGGGACTACATGGACCCCGAGGTCACCCGACGGTACGGGGTGTCCATCGTGTGGCAGGAGTTCCGGCATCCGGAGTACCGCCAGCACACCCGGAAGAGCACGGAGCCGTTCGTTCCCCGCCTCGCGGCGATCGACCTTCTGCTCAACGCCGGGCCGGACGCGCTGCGCGTGCTCCGTCAGGCACGCGAACGCGACTGACCCGGGGACGGAGCGTCGGGGCACGCCCCTGCCGAACCACCGGGCACGGTTCGCGGAGCGCCGGGGCCGCCACCGACCGCCCCACCCACATTCGGTAGAGAACGGGAAACCGACATGAAGATGAACTGGTCCCAGGAACGCGTCCTGGTCTACGCACCTCACCCGGACGACGAGACCCTCGGCTGCGGAGGCCTGATGCACAAGGCCAAGCGCGCGGGCGCGGAGATCCACGTCCAGTTCATGACGGTCGGCGACACCTCGGACCAGTCCGTCAAAGGCTTCTCGACGGCGCAGGAGCGCCACAGCGAGATCAAGAAGGTCTCCGAACACTTCCGCTGGGACGGCTGGCACATGGCCCTGCCCGGCGACGCGCACCACCTCAGGCTGGACGGTGTCCCACGGCTGGACCTGACCCGCCTGATCGAACGGGACAGCCCCCTGTCGATCACCCGGGTCGAACCCACCGTGGTGCTCATCCCGCACCGCACCAGCTACAACCAGGATCACCGGGCCACCGCCGAGGCCGTCCACACCGCGCTGCGCCCCTCCGACACCCGGCTGCGCCATCACCCCCGTCTGGTCCTGGCCTACGAAGAGGCCGCCGACCAGTGGCGGGACGAACCGGTGGAGCCCCCCAACCTCATCGTCGAACTCTCAGAGGAGGATCTGCTGGCCAAACTCCACGGCATGGAACTGTACGGCTCGCAGAGTCACGAGCACCCCCACACCCGATCCGAACTCACCCTCCGCAGTCTCGCCGTCCTCAGAGGCATGCAGGCCGGAGTGGCCCTCGGCGAGGGCTACCACGTGCTGCGCCACCTGGCCTGAGCCGCCTCGGGACGCCGCAGGAACGCTCCACCCATCACCGCAACACCCTTACCCACGCAGTACAGAACACCGAATCGAGCCCGCAGTGGAGGGGAAAGCATGAAGGCTGTCATCACCGGCGGAGCCGGCTTCATCGGCTCGCACCTGAGCGATCACCTGATCGCCCAGGGGCACGAGGTCGTCGCGCTGGACGACCTTTCGACCGGTTCACTGTCGAACCTGTCCCAGTTGAGGGACACGCCGGCCTTCCGTTTCGTCCAGGGGGACATCCTGGACGAGGAGCTGGTCGACCGGCTCGTCGCGGAGGCGGACACGGTGTACCACCTCGCCGCCGCGGTGGGGGTGTACAACATCGTCGACAAGCCGCTCCGGTCCCTACGCACGAACCTGCACGGCACGGAGACCGTCGTGGAGGCCGCGGTCCGACACCGCGTCCCCTTCATGGTGGCCTCGACCAGTGAGGTCTACGGCAAGAACGACGCGGACGGCCTCAAGGAGGACGACGACCGGATCTACGGTTCGCCGATCAAGAGCCGCTGGTCCTACGCCGCGGCGAAGGGCCTGGACGAGTTGGTCGCCCACGTCCACGGCAGAGAGTCGGGCGTGCCGTGCGTCATCACCCGTTTCTTCAACGTGGTGGGACCGCGGCAGACCGGCCAGTACGGGATGGTGGTCCCCAGGTTCGTGGACCAGGCCCTGAAGCACGAGCCGATCACCGTGTACGGCACGGGGACACAGCGCCGGTGCTTCGGCTCGGTGTTCGACGTGGTGCCGGCGATGCCCCGGCTCATGGAGACCCCGGCGGCCTACAACCGGGCGGTGAACCTCGGCGGGCACGAGGAGGTGTCGATCAAGGTCCTGGCCGACCGTGTCGTGGAGATGACCGGTTCCCGGAGCGACATCACCTACACGGACTACGAGGAGGCCTACGGTGAGGGGTACGAGGACATGCAGCGCCGCTACCCCGACACCTCGCTCGCCGCGCGTCTCATCGGTTACGAGCCGACGCGGGACCTGAGCACGATCATCGCGTCCCTGGTCGACCACCGTCGGTCGACCGAGGCCGTGCCGCAGCCGGTGTAGAGCCGGTTCAGAGGATCACCTCGGGTGCCCCGCCACCCGCATCCGTCCCCGAGCGGAGCCGCCAGCAGGTACGAGGCCCGGCCCCCGCCTCGGCTCCGGCCCCACCCGTCCCGGGCGAGAGCCGGCCCTGGACACCGCGCGGCCCGCGCCGCGACGTTCGTCCGTACCGCCCGGCCGGATCCGACGGTTCACGGCACGAGGACCGTCGCCACCACGGCCATCGTCAGGACGAGCACGCCCGCGCTCGTGAGGACCATCGCCCACGGGCGGGCCACGCTCAAGGGCGGACCCGTCTCTCCCGGCTCACGCGTCCCGTGTCCGGTCCGCCGCCACCGCAGCCACAAGTGCAGCCCCAGCCCGGCCCCCAGCAGGAGGGTCAGGGCCATGACGCCCACCCTGAACGACCCGGGAACCTCCGGGACGACGGCGGACCCGGGCACCAATGGCCCGCGCAGGTACAGCAGCCCCACCAGGACCACCAGGATCAGTGTGCGCTGCCAGGACAGCAGTGTGCGCTCCGGCTGGAGACCCGGGTCCCGGGTGCTCACAGCAGGTTTCCCAGAAGGACCACGAGGCACACCAGGCCCACGGCCAGTGTGGTGATGATCGGAAGGGCGCTCATCGGCAGGGTGTCGCCCCGGGTCATGAGGCGCTGCACGCGGTACCAGCGCAGCGGCGCGTACACGGTGACCACCCCCGCGATCAGGGCCAGGAGCAGACCCACGGCCGTGCGGGGCGCGTCGGCCCAGCCCAGCGGCAGCAGGTGCAGGACGGCGACGGCGCCGGCCAGCAGCGCCAGGGCCGTGCGGATCCAGGCGAGGAACGTGCGCTCGTTGGCCAGGGTGAACCGGTAGTCGACCGGCCGGTCGTCCTCGGGTTCCCCCGCGCCCATCGGTCCCCCCGGTTTCCGGTGTTCGGCCCCCACATCACGGCCACGGTCACCACAATGAACCCGTGCCCCTCACGGGACACTAACCCCACGAGGGTTTTCCTCCCAAACAGGTATGTAACACGTGTTGTGTCGGAAACCACTGGGCCATCGAGGGCGTTCGGATGCCCTCCGCGGGCATGCGGAACAAACAAGCGGGCACGACCGCTGTAGCACCCGAGAGGATGGCAGTTGGCCACCGGTCGACACCAACAAGACGAACGAAGAGCAGGAGACCACGTGCCCACCGTCGAACTCACCAAGGACAACTTCGCCGAGACGCTGAAGGACAACAGCTTCGTCCTCATCGACTTCTGGGCGGACTGGTGCGGCCCCTGCCGGCAGTTCGCCCCGGTCTTCGAGAACTCCGCGGACCAGCACACGGACATCGTGCACGCCAAGGTCGACACCGAGGCCCAGCGTGAGCTGGCCTTCGAGTTCAAGATCCAGTCCATTCCGACCCTGATGATCGTCCGCGACCAGACCGTCATCTACAACGAGCCGGGCGCGCTCCCCTCCGAGGCGCTGGAGAGCCTGATCACCCAGGCTCGGGAGCTCGACATGGACGAGGTCAAGCAGAAGATCGCCGAGCAGGGCGAGGCCCGATAACGGGACACCCGAGGTCCCGCGCTCCCACGGCCGCCCCGTCACCGTCCCCTCGGGACGGCGGGGCGGCCGTCGTGTGTCCGGGGTCGGCGGACGCGGAACGCGGCGTACGGAGGCGGTCCCACAAGGCGCACGAGCACCCGGGACGCGGGCCAGGCGCCGACAGGGCGCGCCCTCCCACCACGGCGGACGCGCCGGCGGCGTGTCCTGCCCCAGGAGGAAGGACACCGGAACGTCACCGGGGGCTTCGCACTCCACCGCCCACGTTCATCTTGGCCACGGGGTTCGTTCACCTTCGCTTCATGCGCACCCTTTTGCATGGGTATCGACCGCGCTCCGCGGGTTTCAGCCCCGAGTGAGACCGCCGCGCAAGCTCCGTCCGAACCGGAAGTGGCCACATGCCTGTCAGCAACACCGCGTCCTCTCGCGGAACCGAGTCCGGCCGCGGGGTCGCCCCCGACACCGTCCGGTACAACCGTGAGGTTCCCGACCTGGGCGACCCCGTCTTCGACATCGCCGACCTGTCGATCCACTACGGGTCCAACAAGGCCGTCCGCGACGTGAACCTCAAGGTGGGTCCGCGCCAGATCACCGCGATGATCGGCCCGTCCGGCTGTGGCAAGAGCACGGTCCTGCGCACCCTGAACCGGATGAACGACCTCATCCCCGGGGCCCGGGTCGAGGGCAGGGTGACCTACCACGGCGAGGACCTGTACGCCCCCGAGGTCGACGCGATCGAGGTCCGTCGCCGCATCGGGATGGTCTTCCAAAAGCCCAACCCGTTCCCCAAGTCGATCTACGACAACGTCGCCTACGGGCCCCGCATCAACGGCATGCGCGGCACCATGGACGACCTGGTCGAGGAGACCCTGACCAAGGCCGCCCTGTGGGACGAGGTCAAGGACAAGCTCAAGGAGAGCGCCTTCGCGCTGTCCGGCGGTCAGCAGCAGCGTCTGTGCATCGCCCGCACCATCGCGGTGAACCCCGAGGTCATCCTCATGGACGAGCCGTGTTCCGCACTGGACCCGATCGCGACGCTCAAGATCGAGGACCTGATGTACGAGCTGGCGGCCGAGTACACGATCGTCATCGTCACCCACAACATGCAGCAGGCGGCCCGGGTGTCGGACCGCACCGCGTTCTTCACCGCGGGCGTGGACGACGCGGGCGACCGCTACGGCAGCCTCGTGGAGTACGACGAGACCGCGACGATCTTCAGCAAGCCCTCCGACCAACGCACCGAGGACTACATCTCGGGCCGCTTCGGGTAGTCCGCCGCGCCACCCGACCGCCCCCTCGACGAAGTGGACCCCGCCCATGACCGCGCTCGCCTCCTCCTCTCCGGTTCCTCCTCCCTCGGACGCTCCGGACGACGAGGCGCGCTCGTTTCGTGTGGAGGGTCCGCTGAAGGTGTTGTTGGTGGAACCCGAGTCCGAGCAGTCCCACCAGTTGGTGCTGTCGCTGAGCGGACACGACGTCGACATCACGGTGTGCGTGGACGGGGCCGAGGCCCTGCTGCGCGTGGGGATGCTGCGCCCGGACACCCTGCTGACCAGTGCCGACCCCTCCGAGGTCGACCTGGAGACCCTGGTGCGGGTGACCCGTCGGGCCACCGACATCCCCATACTGATCGGGGTGGGTCCGGGTGACTCCCAGCGCGCGGTCCGGGCCCTGTCGGCGGGGGCGACCGCCTGTGTGAGCCGGCCCTACCGGATCCCGGAACTGGCGGCGCTGCTGCGCGGCTCGCTGCCGGGGGCCGAACACCTGCCGGAGAGCGCCGCGTCCTCCCCGTCCGCGCTGCGCTCGGGGGACCTGGAGCTGGACGCGCTCGGCCACCGACTGTTCGTGGACGGCCGACCGGTCAACCTGGCCCTGCGGGAGTTCGGGATCATGGACTTCCTGTTGCGCAACAGCGGGCGGGTGGTCGGTCGTGAGGAGCTGTGGACCGAGGTGTGGCGCAAGCCCCTCCCCCCGGTGAACAACACGATCGCCGTGCACATACGGCGCCTGCGTCACAAGCTCGGCGACTCCGAGGCACGCCCCCGCTTCATCCACACGGTGCGCGGAATCGGCTACCGACTCGACACGGGAAACGGCGGATAAACCCAGGCGAAAGCGCCGGCGCATTTCTCGAAAGGCCCCCCGGATTCGACCGGCGAGGCCCTTCTTTCGTACATGACGTCGCATGATCACCGACACACGTTCAGGTGAACTCGGAACGTCGGAGGGCGTCATCCGAACCTCCGGAGAACATCCGGAGAACCTCGGGATCCTCCAGAGTCTTCGCAGTTCAGAGGCGTGCATCCGCCAAAACCCCGGAGATCACGCAGAACGATGGGGACCGCCACGCACCGTACTCGTTATCGAATAGTGACAGTCGTTCATCCGCCATTCACCCTTCTTCTATCGAACGTCCTCTAATTCGATGACACCGCGACTTTCTACGCGCATAGTGTCGTTTCACGTCAGCCCCGACAGCGGTGATTCAACGAGGAGAACCACAACATGCGCAACGGGCGTTCCAAGCTCGCCGTTCTGGCGGCCATCCCCCTGCTCGCTGCGGCGTGCAGCAACGGTGACGAGGACAGCGGCAGCGCCGCGACCACCGACACCGAGCTCAGCGCCTCGCTGACCGGTGCCGGGGCCAGCTTCCCCGACCCGCTCTTCCAGGACTGGATCTACAGCTACGGCAACGACGTCCAGCAGGGCGTGGACATCAATTACCAGAGCGTCGGCTCCGGCGCGGGCATCGAGCAGTTCCTGGAGCAGACCGTCGACTTCGGTTCCTCCGAGGAGTTCCTCGGTGAGGAGGAGCTCGCGGCCGCCGCCGACGCCCGCGGCTGCGAAGCGGTCCAGTTCCCCGTCGTGTTCGGCTCCGTGGTCATCGCGTTCAACAACCCCGACCTGGACGGTCTGGTCCTGGACGCGCAGACCATCGCCGACATCTACTCCACCGAGATCACCTCGTTCGACGACCCGGCGATCGCGGAGCTCAACCCGGACCTGGACCTGCCCGACGACGAGATCGTCCCGGTCCACCGCTCCGACAGCTCCGGCACCACCGCGGTGTTCACCCACTACCTCACCACCGAGGTCGAGTCGTGGGCCGACGAGTACGGCGAGGGCAAGGAGCTCGACTGGGCCCCCGGCCTGGTCGGTGGCCAGCAGAACGACGGCGTCGCCCAGGGCATCAGCCAGAACCCCGGCGGCATCGGCTACGTGAACCAGTCCTTCGCCCAGGAGGCGGGCCTGTCCGTCGCCCAGGTCGTGAACGCCGACGGCACCCCGATCGAGCCGACGCTGGAGTCCACCATCGCCGCCTCCGAGGAGGCCGACGTTCCGGACAACTTCCAGTTCGCGATCGACGACATCGGTGGTGACGGTTACCCGATCGCCGGCACCAACTGGATCTTCACCTACACCTGCGGCTACGAGCAGGGAGCCGCCGACGCCATCATCGACTTCTGGACCTGGGCCCTGACCGACGAGGCCGCCCAGGACGTCGCCGGTGAGCTGGGCTACGCCCCGCTCGGCGACGAGCTGACCGACCGCGTCATCGCCGAGCTGGAGAAGACCAACTCGGAGAACGGCGACGCCGAGGGCGCAGAGGACGACGCCGAGGGTGACGACGCCGACGCCGAAGAGGGCGCCGACGAGGAGTAACCCTCCGCGGGGCCGGAGCCCGAGGCTCCGGCCCCTTCGTCTTCCCGACACGTCGGGGCCGGGACGCACGTTCCGGCCCCGCCCCCCACACCCCGGGGCGCGCAGGAACAGGGGTGAACCGCTCTCCGACTCCCACGAAAGCCATCAAGGAGAAGCACCATGTCCACTCAGGCCCCCGAGGCCTCGGCCCCGGAGGAACCCCGGCGCGGGTCCCTCAGCTCGGGCAAGGGGCGGCTGGCCGACCCGATCTTCAGATGGGTCGTCGCGGCCTGCGGAACGATCGTGCTGATCATCCTGGCCCTGATGGTGATCCGCACCACCTCCGAAGCCTGGCCCGTCTTCGTCAAGGAGGGCTTCTTCGGCTTCCTCACCGGCGAGGAGTGGACCACCGGCAGCTCCCGTACCGAGATCACCGGTACCTACGGAGCCTGGCCGTTCATCTACGGCACCCTGGTCACCTCGGCCATCGCCATCGTGATCGCGCTGCCGCTGGCGATCATGGTCGCCTTCTACATCACGCACCTCGCCCCGCGCCGCCTGGCCAAGCCGCTCTCCTACACGGTGGAGCTGCTCGCCGCGGTGCCCAGCGTCATCTTCGGCCTGTGGGGCCTGCACTGGTTCCTGCCGAACGTGCTGCGCCCCTTCTTCGAGGTGCTCGAAAGCGTCCTCGGCTGGTTCTTCCTCTTCGAGGGCCCCATCCGCGGCGTCGGCTACCTGGCCGCCGGGATCGTCCTGGCCATCATGATCCTGCCGATCATGACCGCCATCATCCGCGAGGTCATCGCGGTGCACCCGATCGACCAGCGCATGGCCGCCTACGCCCTGGGATCCACCCGGTGGGAGGTCCTGCGCAAGGTGGTGCTGCCCGCCAGCTTCTCCGGCATCGTGGCCGCCGCCATGCTGGGTCTGGGCCGCGCACTCGGCGAGACCATCGCGGTCCTGATGCTCATCGGTGGCTCCCAGTCCTGGGGGACGAGCCTGTTCGGCACCGGCAGCAGCATGGCCTCGCACATCGCCGCGACCTTCGGTGAGGCCGGCCCCGAGGCCAGGACCGCCCTGATGGCCATCGGTGTCGCCCTGTTCCTGGTCACGATGATCGTCAACATCCTCGCCCGCGTCATCGTCTGGCGCCTGGGGCGCATGACGGGAGACGCCGCCGTATGAGCACCATGACCTCGACTCCACCGCGCAAGCACGTTCCGCT
The DNA here is from genome assembly GCF_018207095.1 of Nocardiopsis sp. MG754419. GTDB lineage: Bacteria > Actinomycetota > Actinomycetes > Streptosporangiales > Streptosporangiaceae > Nocardiopsis. The sequence goes on from NZ_QOCZ01000012.1 coordinate 29,616, forward strand.
GAGTCAGCGCCCCCCGGGTTCGGGCTTCCGACGCTTCAAGGACCGCACCGCCACCGTGGCCCTGACCATCGCGATGATCCTCGCGATGATCCCGCTGGCGCTCATCATCTTCGAGGTGACCCGTCGCGGCATCGGCGTGGTCAACCTGGACTTCATCACCCAGACCGAGCCCCCGCCCCGGCGTGACGGCGGCGGCTACGCGGCCGGGTTCTTCGGGACCCTGTACATCATGGCGCTGTCCGTCCTGATGTCGATCCCGTTCGGCATCGCCACGGCGGTGTACATCGTCGAGTACGGGCCCAACCGGATGACCTCGGCGATCCGCTTCTTCACCGACGTGATGACCGGTATCCCCTCGATCTTCGTGGGTCTGTTCGTGTACGGCCTGCTGGTGATCGGCTGGGGCGGTCTGGGCTTCGGTACGTTCGTCGGCGCCGTCGCCATCGCCGTGATGATGCTGCCCATCGTGACCAGGTCCGCGGAGGAGATGCTGCGGCTGGTCCCGAACGAGATGCGCAACGCCAGCTACGGCCTGGGCGCGCGCAAGTGGCAGACCATCGTGCACACGGTGCTGCCCGCGGCCGCGCCGGGCCTGACCACCGGTTCCATGCTGGCCATCGCCCGCGGTATCGGTGAGACCGCACCGCTGCTGCTCACCGCCTTCGGTTCGGGGCTCATCGTCACCGCCTTCCAGGGCAGCCCGCAGGGTGCCGTGCCGATGCAGCTGTACCGGGGCGCCGCCCAGCCCTTCGAGGCCGGTATCGACCGGGCCTGGGGCGCGGCGCTGTGCCTGTTCGTGCTGGTGCTGGCGTTCACGCTCGTCGCGCGTTGGGTCGGCTCCAAGGCCTCGACCAACAACCACTGAGCCACCGCGTGTCCGTACGGGGCCGTGTTCCTTCGGGAGCACGGCCCCGACCGCCTTTCCAGGCCCGACGGGCGACGGTAGCCTTGCGCGAACCCTCGACCCGAGACGATCCGGAGTGTGACCCCGATGCCCGAGACCACCGAGTACGCCGCCACCTTCGCCCTGGTGGACGCCGACGGCGACGGCCTCATCTCCGCCGAGGAGCTGGCCTCCCTGATGCGCAACCTGGGTGACGAGACCACCGACGAGCAGGCCGCCGAGGTGGTCCGGGCGATGGACGCCGACGGCGACCGGCGCATCTCGCTGGAGGAGTTCGCCCGCTACATGTCGCGGCACCAGGGCTGAGGTCGGGGCGGGACCCGCGCCGTCCCGCGCGGATGGACCGGTCGGCACGGCCGCGCCGCACCGGGCTCACGGCCCACCGGATCCTCGATGGCGCCCGTGGCGGGTGCGGCGACGACGAGGCCCCCGGCGTGTACACGCCGGGGGCCGGCGCCCGGTCAGGAGACACCGAGCGCGGGGAAGGGGACCCGCCCGGGGAGGGAAGGGGCGGCTCCCATGGTCTACCGGTGGAACTCCTCGCGCTCGGCGACGAGGCGACGCACCCCCGCGGCCACCGCCTCGGGGTCGGGCCGTTCGCCCGAGACCTCGGCCAGCGCCGCGTGCAGGTTCACCAGGTGCCGTTCGGGTGCGACCCGCCAGCGGTCGAACAGCCCCGACCGCAGGGCCTGGTGCAGCGCCGACCGGGCGGTGGCCCCGGCCTCGCGAGCCCGTGTCGCCGCCTGCCGGAGCGCTTCCAGATAGGCCAGACGGTGGGCGACCGCCCGCTCGACGTCGGCCCCGGAGATGAGCATGCCGTGGCTGCCGACGACCTGATCGGGATCGCACGCCCGGATCCACTCCAGCGCCTGCCGCGCGTGGGTGGGCGCGAGCCCCCACAGCTCCGGCGCCACCGGGGCCAACAGGTCTCCGGCCAACACGATCCGGTCCTGTTCGTCCCGGACGAGCATCCGTTCCGGGCCGGCGGCGTGCATGGTGACCCCGGGCAGGCCCGGGAGCGGGGCGTGGTGAGTGGCCACACGTGAGGGACCGGAGGTGGCCGGCGCGATCCGCCCGGCGTGGCCGCGCTCGGCGTGCTCGGGAGTGCGCTCGGAGGCCCCGTGGTCCCGGCCCAGCCACACCATGCGGCGCAGCACCAGTTCGGGTGCGGCCACGGCGACCTCGGCCAGGAGCGCCTCGGTGGCCTCCATGGTCATTCCGTGGTCGACCACGGTCAGTTCGGCGCCGCGGCCGATGAGGAGGCTGGCCCCCGGAGTCGACGTCCACCGCGTGGTCCACACGCGTCCGCTGAGGCGGGTCAGGGTGGCGGCCCCGGGGTCGTGGCCGGTACGGGTGAGCGTCGCTTCCATCCTGCCTACCTCCTGATCCGTGCGGGCGTCACGGCCGCCCGAGTCGGACAGGAGTCCGGGCGACCACCCTCAGGTGATCACGGCAGGCCCCCGTATGGGGTGCACAATTCGCAACGCCGACCCCTTGACAACGGGGTGATGATGCGTTCACGGCAGGTCACAACTCGTGGAGGGCGTCCAGGTTGTTGTGGCACAGCACCGCGAGTTCGTACAGGGCCTCCAGTGCCGGCGGCACCGAGTCGCCCGCACGGATGGCCACGCCCAGCTTGACCTCGCGACCGGCGAGCGGCACGAACCGGGTGTGCGCGGTCTCGAAGGCACCTTGGGCGAACATCGTGTGGAGCGCGACGTTGCCGGTCACCTCCACCGCCGCGCCGACCTGCTCCGGGGTCTCCAGGATGGTGGAGCGGGAGGCCCCATGGACGGGGACGTCGTCCATCCACCGCGCGTAGCGCGATCCCCCGGGGTCGGCGTAGAGCCACTCGGCGTCGGCCACGTCGTTGGGGCTCAGCCATTCGGCGTCGGCCAGCTCGGAACTGCGCGGGACCACCACGGCCCTTGAGGAGGTGGTCGTGGTGTGGGTCCGGTAGCCGAGTTCGGCCACCTCGTCCCCCAGGAGTTGGCAGAACGCGATGTCGGCCGAGGCGAGCGGGTCCGACAGGCTGTGCGAGTCGACCGGCACGTGCGCCAGACGCACCTGGGGCCAGCGGGCACGCCACTCCTCCAGGATGGCCGGCCCCGTGTCCGCGAGCGCCGCGCCCAGGACGGCCACCCGGATCAGCTCGGTGCCGGCCTCCTCGTCCCCGTAGGCGGCCACCGAGTCGAAGCGGCGGCGGGCGCTCTCGCCCCAGGAGAGGTAGCGTCGCCCGAGCTCGGTGATCTGGGGAGCACGCCCCTTACCGCCGCGGTCCACGATGCGTCCCTGCACAAGAGCCTCCAGGCTACTGATCTTGCGACTGGCGGCGGCCGGGCTGAGGTAGACCGCCGCGGCCGCCTCACTGATGCTGTCGCACACGCTGATGGCGCGTACGAGGTCGATGGTGGTGGAGTCGATCGACACAGCGGGGCCTCCCAGGGGATCGAGATGTCCCGGGGACGGTACGTGGTCGCACCACCGCGCCGAGCCAATCCCCGGTCAAGGATTGCTCTGGTTTTCCCACTTTCCCCCTACCCACCGACGCGCGGCTCGAACAGCCACGCGGACCGGAGGGTCGGTCCCGGCGGTGGGCGCGACACGACGGTGGCCTCGGTGCGGTGCGCACCGAGGCCACGATCGGCGCACGTCGAGGCGCCGATCCCCGCGCAGGTCCTAGAGAGGACGCGAGGCGAGGTAGACGGTGTCCGGGACGCCTCGGGCGACCACGACCTCCACGACCTCGACCTCGGCGAAACGGCCGCGGAGCAGCTCCTCGAAGCTGTCGACGGCGTTGGCGCTCCAGAACGACAGGACCCCGCCGGGGGCCAGGAGCCGGGTGAGTCGCTCCAGGCCCGCCGCCTCGTACAGGCGGTTGTTGTTCTCCACGACGGTCCAGTCCGGACCGTTGTCGGTGTCCAGGCAGATGACGTCGTAGCGGTCGGGCGCCTCCCGTGCGGAGGCCTCCGCCAGCCAGGCGACGATGTCGGCGTTGTACACCCGACAACGCGGGTCACGGTGGACGAAGTCGGCGGCCTCACCGAGTTCGTCGTCGTGCCAGGCGATCACCTGCGGTTCCAACTCCACGACGTCCACGCGTGAGACCCGGGGGTGGTCCAGCGCCTCGCGGGCGGAGAAGCCCACGCCCAGACCGCCGATCAGCACCCGTGCGTGGGAACGCCCCTGGGGCAGGGTGCTCAGGCTCGCGCGGACCATCTCCCGTTCCGAGGTCCCGTCACGGGTGTCCATGAGGAAGACCCCGTTGGAGTAGATCTCGTAGTGCGCGCCCACACGGCGCAGCACCAGATCGCCACCGGTCTCTCCGGTCACGCGGGCCACGGTGACCGTCTCCTCTTGGGGGGCGAGGTGTCGCGTTCGCTGGTTCATGGCCCCATTGTGCCCGCGGCGGCCCCGCCGTGGGCGCGTTGCGGGGCGATGCCCGCCCCGATTCTTACCGGCGAGTAGGTTGGGGCGTGGCGCGAAGAGAGAGGAGTGAGTTCATGGGTTCCCTTCTGAACCGGCTGCGCGGGGTGGCCCCACGTGCCCTCGGAGGCGCGTTCCTCGCCTCGGGGGTGCTGCACTTCGCCGCGCCCCGCCCCTTCGAGGCGATCATGCCGCGTCGGCTGCCGGCCCACCGTGCGTTCGTCTACGGGAGCGGCGCGGTCGAACTGGCCTGCGGGATCGGTCTGCTGACCCGACAGAGGTGGGCCGGGCCCGCCTCTGCCGCGCTGTTGCTGGCCGTGTGGCCTGCCAACGTACAGATGGCGCTGGACTCGGGTTCGGGGCGGCTTCCCGGTCCGGCCGACAACAGGTGCCTCGCGTGGGCACGCGTCCCCTTGCAGATCCCCCTGATCTGGGCCGCCCTCCAGTCCGAACCGCGGGCCTGCGGCGAGCACCGACGCTCCTAGCGGGCCGGGGTCACGCGGCCGGGGTCGGATCGTCCTCCGTCGCGTGGCCCCGATGCGTCTCCATGGCGGCCAGGGCCCGCCGTCGAAGGACGGTGCTCTCGAAACACGTGTAGCCGGCGAGCAGCGAGGCGGGGACGGCCATGCCGAGCCCCAGGATCGGATCGTCGCCGAAGAGGGCGGCGGCGACCGCCATGACGAACAGGAACACGGTCGGTCCCCCGACGCCGCGTGGCTGCCAGGGGTTGAACGTGTACCAGTAGTGCTCCCAGGCCAGCAGGTACACCAACCGGCCCGGCCCCGGGTCCTCCACCCGTTCCCGCCGGCGGATCGCGGCGGCGGCCCGACGTCGGCGTGCGGAGAAGTACGGTGCCCGGTCGATGAGCCGGTCCCGGAACTCCTGGCCTCGCGCGTACCCGCCGTCCGGTCGGGACCGCAGCACCATGCTGGTGATGATCAGACCGCCGGTCACCAGGATGAAGATCCAGGTGGCCCAAGGGAACAGCGTGTCGTCAGGGAGGGTCACCGGGACTCCGATCCGTCGGGGGCGGGAGCGGAGGTGATTCCCCGGAGCTATCCGTCGAACCCCGCGGGATGACGACACTCCGGCACGGGGCGCACGCGCGACCGCGCCGGAACGCACCGGCCGGTCCGGGTTCGCGGGCCGGCCGGTGCGCCGGTCCTACAGGCGGCAGGCGTAGATGTCGGTGACCAGGATGGCGCGGGCGCCGAGCTGCCAGAGGTCGTCCATGATGCGCTGGGCCTCCTTGCGCGGCACCATCGAACGCACGGCGACCCAGCCCTCACGGTGCAGGGGGGAGACGGTCGGCCCCTCCATGCCCGGGGTGAGCGCGACCGCCGACTCCAGGTTCTCGGCGTGCACGTCGTAGTCCATCATCACGTAGTCACGGGCGACCAGGACACCGCGCAACCGGCGCAGCAGCTGCTCGATCTGCGGGTCCTCCGGGGCGTCCGTGGGTCGGATGACGACGGCCTCGGAGACCAGGATGGGGTCGCCGAAGGTCTCCATCCCGGCGTTGCGCAGCGTGGTGCCGGTGGAGACCACGTCGGCCACCGCGTCGGCCACGCCCAACTGCACGGAGCTCTCCACGGCGCCGTCGAGGTGGATGACGCGCGCGTCCACGCCCTGCGACTCCAGGTAGGAGCGGAGCAGGCCGTCGAAGGAGGTGGCGACGCGCTTGCCGTGGAGGTCGGCGACGGTCATGCCGGCACCGCCGGGGGCGGCGAAGCGGAAGGTGGAGCCGCCGAAGCCGAGGGCGAGGACCTCGTCGACGGGGGCGCCGGAGTCCCTCAGCATGTCGCGGCCGGTGATCCCGGCCTTGAGGATGCCCTCACCGACGTAGACGGCGATGTCCTTGGGCCTGAGGAAGAAGAACTCGGTGTTGTTGTCCGGGTCGACCAGCACGAGGTCGCGGCTGCTCTTGCGCTGCCGGTACCCGGCCTCGGTGAGCATCTGGACGGCGGGTTCGGAGAGCTGCCCCTTGTTGGGCACGGCGATTCTGAGCATGTCGGGCATGACGTGGGTTCCTTGAGTCGCTCTGGGATGTTCCGGGGACGTCCGGTGGGCCGGTGCACGCTCGCGCCCCGGGAGGGCGCGGTGCGTGACGGCCTACAGATGCTTGTAGACGTCCTCGAGCCGCAGGCCACGGGCCAGCATCAGAACCTGGAGGTGGTAAAGGAGCTGCGAGATCTCTTCGGCGGCCTCGTCGTCCGACTGGTACTCGGCGGCCATCCAGACCTCGGCGGCCTCCTCGACGACCTTCTTGCCGATGGCATGGACGCCGGCGTCGAGTTGGGCGACGGTCCCGGACCCCTCAGGGCGGGAGCGTGCCTTCTCGGACAGCTCGGCGAACAGCTCTTCGAAGGTCTTCATGGTCTCTTTCCTCGACCGACAGTGCGCTACCAGGGTAGGCGCATCGGCCCCCCGGCGAGCAACCGGGGAGGAGAAGTCTCACCATGTGAGAGCGGCCGGTGGCACGGATCACCCGGAGTCGGACACGGCGCGTCGGGCGCGGTCAGGCCATCCGGCGGGCCAGGGCGCGCATCACGAAGCGCGGCAGCAGGCGCAGGGCTCCGCGGGCCACCTGGTACTGCGGTCCACTGATGACCGTGGGGCGCCCCGCGGACCACGCGGTGAGCGCGTCGCGCACGACGTGCTCCTTGGGCACGAACGCGAACTCGGGCAACCCCTGGGCCTGTACCTTCCGGGTCATGTCGGTGCGCACGAAGCCGGGCAGCACGGTGGTGACGTGCACCCCCTGGCCGCGCACCTCGGCGGCGACGCTCTCGCCCCACAGGGCGATGAACTTCTTGCCCGCCCCGTAGACCGAACCGCCCGGGTTGACGGGGATCTCGCCGGCCATCGAGGACACGTTCACCACGCCCAGCGTGCGTTGCTCCCCGGCGGCGCGTCGGGCGATCTGGACCGGCAGCACGGCCCGGGTGAGATGGAGGACCGCGCGGACGTTGATGTCGAGCATGGCGTCGATCGCGGCGGTGTCCTGCGCGGCGAACGTCCCGCCGTCGCCGCGTCCGGCGTTGTTGACGAGCAGGTCGATGGGGGCGCGCCCGTCGGATCCGTCGGCGGAGAGGCGTTCGGTGACGGAGGCCACACCTTCGGGGGTGCCGAGGTCGGCGACGATCGTCTCGACGACGGTGCCGTAGCGCTCCCGGAGGTCGACCGCGAGTTCCTCCAGCAGTTCCCGTCTGCGCGCGACGACGACGAGGGCGTGACCGCGCTGGGCGATCCTGCGCGCGAACTCCTCACCGATCCCGCCGGAGGCGCCGGTGACCAGCGCCGTCCTGGGGTGGTCGGGGGTGGGGGATGTGCTGTCCGCTGCGCTCATGGACCCAGGGTAGAGCGTGGCGCCGCACCGCACGGGCCTGTCACCGGCGGCCGAGACGGACCAGGACAACGGTGGAGGAACCGCCTTCGGTTCCCATTGCAACGGTGGTGATACCCACCCGGTGATTCTCGGACAAATGGGACCGCGGTCACGTCGGAGCACCTTCGAGGCGTTAGCGTTCACTCATGTCCGAGACTCAGAGCCCCACCGGACCCTTTTCCGCCCTCAGACTCGAGGAGCGCCTGCGTGACACCAGGTTGTTCTTCGGTCAGGCGCTGCGAACCTTCCATGCGACGGGTTCCATCCTGCCGAGCAGCAGCGCGCTCGCCCACGCGATGGCCGAGCACGTCCGCGAGCGCCCCGACCCCGACGGGTCGTTGCGCATCCTGGAGGCGGGCGCCGGCACCGGCGCCATCAGCCGGGGGATCGCCGCGGCCATGCGCCCGGGCGACACCCTGGACCTCGTGGAGGCCAACCCGGAGTTCGCCGCCTACGTCGAGGAGCTGCTGACGAGCGACCCGACGATGTCCCGGATCGCCGACGCCGCCTCGGTGCACGCCTGCCTCGTGAACGACATGGGCACCGACCGTACGTACGACGTGATCGTGTCCGGCCTGCCGTTCGCCAACTTCACCGCGGAGCAGGTGGAGGAGATCCTCGACTACTACTTCACCGTGCTCCGCCCGGGCGGGACGCTGTCCTTCTACGGCTACCTGTACACCAAGGAGGTCAAGGCGGTCATCGCCCGGCGCGAGGACTACCTGCGCCAGGCCCGCAGCGGTTGGGTGGTCCAGGACCGGATCGAGCGCTACGGCATCGCTTCGGAGAAGGTGTTCGCGAACGTGCCGCCGGCGTGGGTGCACCACCTGCGCAAACCGGAAGGGGAGTCGTCGAGCGACCGCCCACGCACCGTCTGAGTCGATCCCTCTCCGTCGGTACCGCCCGTGACCGGGTGGGCGGTCGCACCGCCCACCCGGTCCTTTCGTGCGCCGACCGAGGCCGACGGGATCCGGACCTCCCGCTCCCGCGAGGGGGACGCCGCCACGAGCGCGCGGGTCCGAGGCCATGGCCGCTGGGGTAGGCACCACCGCCCTCGACGCCGCCACGAGCGCGCGGGTCCGACACCCGTCGACCGCCGACATCCCCGGGGACACCCGCCCCGGGTTCCGCCCCACGGGACCCTCCACTCTTCCCGCTCGCTCCCCGAGTCCGTGCTCGCGAGCCCGGCGGGCCGGCGAGCCGTCCACAAGTTGTGGACGAATCCCGGCGCCTCCCGGGGGAGGAACCGAGGAACCGTCCACAGGCTGTGGACGGACGGCCTCCGCCCCCGTATCCGAGACCACCCGCCGGACGGGACCTCCACCGGCGGCCGGGAAAAGATGAGGAACAGGCCCGGATTTCTCCGATCCCGCCGCCGCGGACCGGGAACGAAAGGCACGTGATCCGGACGACGGACACGCTTCGGGTCATCTTGTGATCTGGGTCACTGAATCCTCGGTTCGCGTGATCCTTGTGACGCGGGTAGTCTCGCGTTGACCTTTGGGGGAGACGACCTTTTCCGGAACGACCGGCATCACCCGGTTCGCCAGACAGTGCGTTAAAAGTTCCTGATGTCTGTTCAAAGTCCCCCGAGGCTCATCCCGCGCCACCATCCCTGCGTCTACGTTTTTCACACCGAACCCGTGTGAACCGACAAGCATGTGCGCGGAGTCCTACATTTCACCTAAATTTCCCAGGTCATGTAGTAGGCCAGTGGAGGAGGCAACGTGACGCTCACCCAGGCGGTCGAAGCGGCTCCGGCGACACCCAAGAGTGGGACCGACACGACCATCGAGGCCGTGGCCCTCGACGTCCGCCAACGCGTCTCCGCGCTCGCCCGCACCTCACGCCTCCTGGTCGCCTGCGACTACGACGGCGCCCTCGCCCCCATCGAGTCCGGCCAACGCAGCCCGCTGCCCGAGGCGGTTCGTGCCCTGCGCGACCTGGCCGAACTGCCCGGCACGGTGTGCGCGGTCGTCTCCGCCCGCCCCCTGCGCGACCTCGCCGCGCTGTCCCGTCTGCCCTCCGAGGTCCGCCTCGTCGGGGCGCACGGCACCGAGTTCGACACCGACCTCACCATCGACCCCAACGCCACCGCCTCCGACGCCGCGGCCACGGACAAGTCCACCGCCCTCGAACTGCTGCGCGAGCAGGTCGACGCCACCGCCCTCCTCTACATCGGTGGCGGCGACGGCGAAGAGCCGGTGTTCATGAACCTCAACACCGGGGCCGACGCCGGCGTCCGCGTGGGCACCGAACCCACCGTCGCCGCGCACAGCGTCTCGGACACCCCGGCCGCCGCCGGTCTGCTGGCCCTGCTCGCCACTGAGCGTCGCTCCTGGGTGTTCGGCGAACGGCCCACCCCGATCGAGCGCATGTCCATGCTGTCCAACCAGGCCTCCGTGGCCCTGGTCGGCCCGGACGCGCGCCTGCTGTGGTTCTGTCACCCCGAACCCGACTCCAACGCGCTGTTCGCCGAGGTGCTCGGCGGCCGTCAGGCCGGGGTGTTCGCGATCGCCCCCGCCCATGGTGGGCTGCCCCTGGGCCAGCGCTACCTGCCGGGCACGATGACCGTGCGCACCCGTTGGTCGCGCCTGGAGGTCACCGACTACCTCGCCCACGACACCGAGCCCGGACGCACCGACCTGATCCGCGTGATCGGCGGCGTCACCCCGGCCACGATCGAGTTCGCGCCACGGCCCGACTTCGGTCGCGCGCCGATCCGTATCACCGTCGAGCCCGAGGGTCTGCGGATCCAGGGCGCCGACTTCCCCATGGTGCTGCGGTCGCCCGGCGTGGAGTGGCACGTGGACCACGACGGCACCGACGACGTCGCCCGCGCCACCGTCCACCCGCGCTCGGAGCGTCCCGTGGTGCTGGAGCTGCGGTGCGGTACCGACTCGCTGGCCGCGGAGGGGCGCACCGAGGGCGAACGCCAGGAGACCGCCACCCGGCACTGGTCGCACTGGTTGGACACCCTGGAGCTCCCCGCCACGGAGAAATCCCTGGCCGCCCGCTCCGCGCTCACCCTGCGGGGCCTGTGCACCCCCACCGGCGGTGTCATGGCCGCGGCGACCACCTCGCTGCCCGAGGAGATCGGCGGCGTCCGCAACTGGGACTACCGCTACTGCTGGCTGCGCGACGGCGCGCTCACCGTCCAGGCGCTGGTCACCCTCGGCTCCAACGCCGAGGCCGAGGCCTTCCTGGACTGGGTGCACGGCGTCGTGGACTCCCTGCCCTCGCCGGAACTGCTGCGCCCGCTCTACAGCCTGCGCGGCACCGACCTGGGCCCGGAGGAGACCATCGACTCCCTGTCCGGATACGCGGGCTCCCGCCCGGTGCGCATCGGCAACCTCGCCGACCACCAGGTCCAGCTGGACGTGTTCGGGCCCGTCGTCGAGCTCATCGGTCACCTGTCCGAGGCGCGCGGCCGGTTGGCCGACCGCGACTGGGACCTGGTCCGCGCCATGGCCGAGGCGGTCGCCCGCCGTTGGCACGAGCCGGACCACGGCATCTGGGAGGAGCGCGACGAGCCCCGCCAGCGCGTCTACTCCAAGGTGATGTGCTGGGTGACCCTGGACCGCGCCCTGAAGTTCGCCGAGACCTACGGTCGCACCGCCGACGACGGCTGGCGGGCGCTGCGCGAGGAGATCGCCGCCGAGGTCCTCGACAAGGGCTGGAACGAGACCGCCCAGGCCTACACCACCGCCTACGACGGCACCGACCTGGACGCCGCCTCCCTCCACATCGGCCTGTCCGGCCTGATCGACCCGGCCGACGAGCGGTTCCAGGCGACCGTCACCGCCATCGAGGCCGAGCTCCGCAGCGGCCCCACCGTCTACCGGTACCACCGCGACGATGGCCTGCCCGGCGGTGAGGGCGGCTTCCACCTGTGCACCACGTGGCTGATCGAGGCCTACCTGCTCACCGGGCGTCGTGCCGAGGCCGAGGAACTGTTCAAGCACCTGGTGGACGCGGCCGGCCCCACCGGCCTCATCCCCGAGGAGTTCGACCCGGTCACCGAGCGCGCCCTGGGCAACCACCCGCAGGCCTACTCGCACCTGGGTCTGATCCGCTGCGCCCGACTCCTCGACGGGCACCACTGACACACCGATCCTCAGGACCGACCTCGGGCCGACGCCCCACCCCTCGGTGGCGTCGGCCCGAGGCGTTCCGGTGGCGGCCTCCGTGGACCGTCGGTGCGCGCGGGTAGGGTTCCGGCACGCACCGGACCGACCCCGGAGGTCTCCCGATGTCCACCGTTCTCAGTCGTCGCGCCCTCAACCGCGCCACCCTGGCCCGCCAGCACCTGCTCGCGCGTGTGGACCTCCCGGCCGTCGACCTCGTCACCCGTCTGGGCGGGCTCCAGGCGCAGACCACGCACTCCTGGTACGTCGCCTTCCAGAGCCGCCTGCGCGAGCCCGATCCCGAGGCGGTGGGCCGGACCCTCACCGACGGTGGTCTGGTGCGGATGTCGCTGATGCGCTCCACCCTGCACCTGGTCACCCCCGAGGACGCCCGGTGGCTGCGCGGCACCACCCGCGAGGTCATGGCCCGGGACCTGGCGCACAGTACCCACGGCAGGGCGACCGCCGGCCTTGACCTCGACGCCGTGGTCGACCTGGGACGGGCGATCCTCGAGGAACGCCCCCTCGGCCCGAAGGACCTGGGCGCACGCCTGGCCGAACGGTGGCCGGAGGTTCCCGGCACCCACCTCGCGTACGTGGTGCGCTGCCTGCTCCCGGTGGTCCAGATCCCGCCGCGCGGTGTGTGGGGCGCCGTGGGAAGCCCGGTGTTGGCGCCCGCGGACACCTGGACCGGTCTGCCCATGGACGCCGCACCCGACCACGAGCGGCTGGTGCTGCGCCACCTGGCCGCGTTCGGACCCGCGAGTGTGCGGGACGTCCAGGCGTGGTCCGGACTGACCCGCCTCGCGCCGGTCGTGTCGGGCCTGCGGGACCGGTTGGTGACCTTCCGGGACGAGGCGGGGGCGGAACTGTTCGACCTGCCCGACGCGCCGCGGCCCGGCCCGGACGTCCCGGCACCGGTGCGTTTCCTGTACGACTTCGACAACGTGCTGCGCGCCCACGCCGACCGCACCCGGATGATCTCCCCGGACTCCCTGCGCCGCGTCACGGCGCGCAACGGGATGCCGCCCGCGACGGTGCTCGTGGACGGGTCGGTCGCGGCCTCCTGGAAGGTGGATCGCGACCGCCGGGCGAGGACCCTGGACGTGTTCCCCTTCCGCCCCCTCGACGGCTCGGAGACCGAGGAGATCATCGAGGAGGGACGACGACTCCTCGCCTTCCTCTCCCCCATCCAGGAGGGACACGAGATTCGACTCCACGATCCCGACTGACCTTCCGGTCACCCGGTTCGTGCACATGCATCCGGCCCACCGCCGTTCCGGGCGGGTATGACAGGATTCTGGGGTGACTGAAGAGTTCCGCGCCGCGTTCCAACGTGTGCTCGACACCGCCGCCGGGCAGGCCCCCGACTTCTCCGAGGCCGTGCAGGAGGCCTTTCGGCTGTCCTCCACGGTGCCCCCGGAGGAACTCGAGGTCGCGCTGGAGGCCCTGGCCCCGGTGTTGGGCGACTGTGAGCCCCACGCGGGCGTCGCGGCCGACCTCTCGGTGCTGGCCGGAGCCCTGGTCGAGTCGGGTGCCCCCGCCGGGCAGGCCGGCCTGGAGGTACTGCGGCAGCTCGGCGCCTACGGACAGGCCGCCGTCGCCTTCATGCACGCCTGGGAGAAGACCGGTGGAGGTCCGCCGCCCGCCCCGGCCGTGGTGGGCGAGGACGAGGAGAGGCGGGTCGAGGAGGTCCTCGGCGACAACGCCCCCCTGGCCACCGCCGGTTGGTGGACCGCGCAGCGCTACGGGCTGGCGGCCAAGGCCATGCTGAGCGACTCCGGGGTGCGTTCGGCCGTGCGCGCCGACAGCAGCGCCCTGGAGGGCCTGAGCCAGATCGTCCAGGCGTTGTCCACCGGACTGAGCGAGTACACCGAGGTCGCCGAGCTCCTGCGGATGGCCGAGCTGAGCCGGATCCTGGTCCTGGACCGTGCCTCCTGGCGGGGGTTCCGCGTGCGTTTCGACGGCGTCGGCGACAACTTCCAGCTGCACACCCTGCTCGCCGACGCGTTGATCGGCAAGGAGGGGCTGCGACTGCCCGGTACACGACCCGACCCGCGCTGGGTCGCGGCATCGATGAACGCCACGGTGGACCCCCTGGCCGACGTCGTGCGGGGCGAGTGGGACCTCGTGGGCGGCGACGGCTCCTGGGTGGGCAACGAGGCGCACCCGGGCGACATCCCCGAGGTGGACGGCGAACGCGTCCTGGTGCTCGAACCCCAGTCGCTGCTGCACTCCTGGCGCGCCGGCCGGCGCCACCCGCACATCCACGGGTCACTCACGGTCCAGTCCGAACTGCACCCGGAGGAGACGGCCGCCTGGTGGTCGCGCGTCCATCCGGCCGGGACGATCCGCCACCCGCAGGCACCGCAGATCGAGAACGACGACACCGGTTCCTACCGGCGACCGCCGCGGCACTTCGGTGTGGCCGCCCACTTCGCCGAAGTGGACTCGGGCCCTCCGTCGACGCCCTTCGCCGCCCTCGCGCCGGAGCCGGATCCCCTCTCCCCCGGGCCGGCCCCGGCCGGCGACCCCGCGTTCGGCACCGGCACCTCGCACCCGGCGCCCGGGCACCCGGAGGAGGAGCCCGACGAGTTCGCGGTACCGGCCCCCTGGGCCGGCGCCCCACCACCGTTGATCGACGAGGAGGCGCACGCCCTCCCCGATCTGGGCCCCTTCCGGGACCCGGATCCGTTCGGCGGCGCACGGGAGCGTGCCGTCGACGCGCCCGCCGATCCCACCGGCGACCCCACCACGGCCCCCGCGAAGGACCGGGCTCCGGGCTCCCGCCTGCTGCCGCCGATGCCTCCCGGGGTGTCGGACGGTTCCACCTGGGCACCACACTGGAAGTGGCCCATGGAACCACCCCGACGCTGACCACGCCCCGGGGCGACCCCACGGCCCTCGCACATGACACTTGTCATCCGGATCGCACGCACGCCTCACACCGGTCCGGTGATTCCTACGACTATCGCGCGAGAACGCCCTCGCGGGAACCTGGGGACATGATGACGACGCCCGTTCCCCAGCACGACGCCGAACACCCCGGCCCCGGCGACGCCCCGGAACCGCGGGCCCCTCGCCCCACCCGCGAGGAGGCCGTGCAGCGGGCGTTGGAGCGGTTCGAGGAGCGTGAGCAGGAGCTCGCCAAGGAGCAGATCCGCGGCATGCGCCTGTGGGAGGGCAAGGCCGAACGCCAGGACAAGGTCCTGCTCACCCTGTTCATCGCGATCCCCGCGCTCATGACGCTCACGATCCCGCTGCGTCCACTGCTCCTCGCGGACCACCCGGTGCCGCTGGCCCTGATCACCGGCAGCTACGCCGCGATCGGGGCGGGCGGCGCCTTCGCCGGGGTGGGCGAGGGCACGCTGTGGGCGATCATCCTGGCGGGCGTCATCGGCAAGATCAAGGCCAGTTGGCTGTTCTGGTGGGTGGGTCGACGCTGGGGGGTGCGCTTCATCCGCTTCGCCGTGCCGAGCGAGCGCGCCCAGCGCTTCGCCACCCGGCTCAAGGGGATGAACCCCTGGGTCCTGCGCGTCCTCATCCCCCTCGGCTACCTGCCCGGGGTCCCCACGATGGTCGTCTGCGTCCTGGCCGGCACCAGCGGCATGCGGCTGCGCACCTACCTGCTCCTGGACGCCCTGGGCGCCCTCATGGTCACGGCGTCGGTCGCCTACATCGGCTTCGCCTCCGGGCAGGGCGGGGTGGACGTCGTCCTGCTGGTCGACAGGTACGCCCTGTGGATCATGCTCGCGCTGATCATCGGTATGGCCATGTACCCCGTGTTCACCTCCGTCCGCGACCAGAGGGCGCGCAAGGCCGAGGCGATCCGTGCCGCCGAGGCCGAGTACGACGCCGCGACCGCCGAGGGCCCGCACACGGGCACCACCGGGAAGACCCCCGCGGGCGCCGCCGGGACGGCCCCCTCCACCGGCGGCACGGCCTCCACACCCACCACCACCGGCGCAGACGACACCGAGTGATCACCGTCGGACTCCGGGTAGCCCACAGGTGGGGCGAGCGCGACTAGGCTGTGCCCGCACGGCCTCCGCCGCGTTTCGTCCCGTGTTCGGATACCCGGCGGCAGGGCAGGAACCTGAGGGGCCCGCGGTGTGGTGGCTCGTACCTCGCGATCCCACCTCCGGTCCCGTCCCGGGTGCGCCGGAGGCACGGTCCGCCGGCGCCCGAACAAGAGAACACCCCCTGTGGTCCGACACACAGGCTCTGAGCCGGCACGCGGCAGCCCGACACCCCGGGCACGCCGGCTGCACCGGGTGCGTCACCAACACACTCAAGGAGATCCCGTCATGGGACAGCAACACTTCGATCTGGTGGTCCTCGGCGCCGGGCCCGGCGGTTACGTCGCGGCGATCCGCGCCGCCCAACTCGGCCTCACGACCGCGGTCGTCGAGGAGAAGTACTGGGGCGGGGTCTGCCTCAACGTCGGCTGCATCCCTTCCAAGGCGCTCCTTCGCAACGCCGAGCTGGCGCACCTGTTCCACAACGACGCCGACACCTTCGGCATCAAGGTGGACGGCACGGTCGAGTTCGACTACGGCAAGGCGTTCGGGCGCAGCCGTGAGGTGGCGGACGGCCGGGTCAAGGGCGTCCACTTCCTGATGAAGAAGAACAAGATCACCGAGCTCGACGGGCGTGGCACCTTCGTCGACGACCACACCATGAAGGTCGAGAAGGCGAGCGGCGAGACCGACACGGTCACCTTCGACAACGCGATCATCGCCGCCGGATCCTCCACCAAGCTCATTCCGGGGACCTCGCTCTCCGAGCGCGTGGTCACCTACGAGGAGCAGATCCTCAGCGAGGAACTGCCCGGGAGCATCGTCATCGCGGGCGCCGGCGCCATCGGCGTCGAGTTCGCCTTCGTGATGGCCAACTACGGGGTCGACGTGACCATCGTGGAGTTCCTCGACCGCATGGTGCCGCTGGAGGACGAGGAGGTCTCCAAGGAGATCGCCCGCGCCTACAAGAAGCTCGGTGTGAAGGTCCTGACCTCCACCAAGGTGGAGAAGGTCGAGGACACCGGTTCGGGCGTGCGGGTCACCGTGACCGGTACCGACGATCAGCAGCAGGTCCTGGAGGCCGACAAACTGCTCCAGGCGATCGGGTTCTCCCCCAACGTCGAGGGCTACGGTCTGGAACGCAGCGGTGTCGAGCTCACCGACCGGGGGGCGATCGCCATCGACTCCCGGGGCCGCACCAACGTGCCGCACATCTACGCGATCGGCGACGTCACCGCCAAGCTCATGCTGGCGCACACGGCCGAGGCCATGGGCATCGTCGCCGCGGAGACCATCGCGGGCGCCGAGACACAGGAGATCGACTACCGGTTCATCCCCCGGGCCACCTACTGCCAGCCGCAGATCGCCAGCTTCGGTTACACGGAGAACGAGGCCAGGGAGGCGGGCTTCGACGTCCAGGTCGCCAAGTTCCCGTTCATGGCCAACGGGAAGGCGCACGGCCTCGGCGACAGCCGCGGGTTCGTCAAGATCCTCTCCGACGGCCGGTACGGCGAGTTCCTGGGCGCCCACCTGGTGGGGCCGGACGTCACCGAACTGCTGCCGGAGCTCACGTTGGCCCAGCAGTGGGACCTGACGGTGCACGAGGTGGCGCGCAACATCCACGCCCACCCGACCCTCAGTGAGGCCGTCAAGGAGGCCGTGCACGGCCTGTCCGGGCACATGATCAACTTCTGACCGCCCCGACGGCGGTCGGTCGGTGCGGGGCCGGAACGGGAGACGCTCCCGAGCCGGCCCCGCCGTCGTCTCCGGGCCCGCACCGGCCGGCGGCAGCGGCGATCCGGGGCGCCCACCCGGGCCGACGGCCACGCGACGCGAGCCGCGTGAGGCCGGCGAAGGACGTTCACGACCCCGCGGAACCGTCGCGGCCCGCCGAGGGCGACCCCGACGGCCCTCGGAGTTGCTAAGTTTCCCTGTGTCCCCCGCCGGCTCCCCTCCCACGAGCCCGGCGCACCCCGAACCGAAAGCCACCCATGCGCCTGATCCCGTCCTCTCCCCTGTCATGCCTGGGCACGGCCGTCGCCGCGGTCCTCATCGGCGGTGTCGTCCTCGTCGGCTGCGACGCGGTCGACCTCGATCTGGATCTGAGCCTCTCCGGCGGCGACGGGGCGGACGCCCCGGACGGGGAGGCGAGCGCGAGCCCCGACCCCGACGCCGAGGACACGGAGGACACCGAGGAGCAGGACGCCTCGGCCTACGGTCTGCCGGAGTCGTGCGAGGCCGCCGGAGCCGCCCAGATCGTCGGCGACCTCGCCCCCGGCACCGTCCTCACCGAGGAGAGCGGGGAGGTCGATGGGGTCGAGGACACCGAACAACTCTCCTGCACCTTCAGTGACGGCGGCACCGGCCCGGGCACCGCCTCCTTCACCCTCGTGTTCACCTCCGGGGCCGACCCCAGCGCCAACCCGGACGTCGTCCAGGTGCCCGGCGCGGAGGCCGAGATGAACTGGGAGGTGGACGTCGACGTGGACGTGGACACCTACCACACGGAGGAGTCCGACGACCTCGGCGGCGACCTGGAGTACGTGGGCACCGTGGACGGTTCCAGCCGCCACCTCTACCTGGAACTGCCGGGCGACTTCTACGTGACCGCGGTGGCCTACCACGAGGACGTCGAACGCGGCGACCTGGAGCGCGTCGTCCTGCAGGCCGCCGGGCAGATCCGCAACTGACGGCGTGGCGACGGGGAGCGGGGCCGGGCCCGAGCGCGGCGTCGGCGGGTTCACCCGCGCCGAGCTGGAGGCCGGACGCGACCTCCTGCTGCCGGACGTGCTCGAAGAGGGGCTGACCGTGGTCTTCTGCGGGCTCAACCCCGGGCTGACCAGCGCCGTGCGCGGACACCACTTCGCGGGTCCCGGCAACCGGTTCTGGCCCGCCCTCGGGCGGTCCGGGTTCACCCCGGGCCGGTACCCGCCCGACCGGGACCGGGAACTGCCGCGACTGGGGCTGGGGTTCACCAACCTGGTCGCCCGGACCACCCGCGGCTCCGACGAGCTCGCCCCCGAGGAGTTCGTGCGGGGAGCGCGGGACCTGCGCCGCAAGGTCTTGGAACTGCGGCCGACCTGGCTGGCCTTCCTGGGGATCACCGGTTATCGCGCGGCGTTCGGGGAGCGACGGGCGGGGGTCGGCCCCCAGGCGGCGACGATCGGTGGGACCCGCCTGTGGGTCCTGCCCAACCCCAGCGGACGCAACGCGCACTACGCGCCCGACGCCCTCGCCGAGGAGTTCGTCCGCCTGCGCGAGGCGGCGGGCCTGCCCGACCGCGCGGTGGATCCCGACGCCTGATGAACGAGGAGGGGCCGCCGACGCGTGGTCGGCGGCCCCTCTCCCGTGTCCCGTGCAGGCCGTGTTCCTCAGGTCCTCCCCGGGTTCACGGCCCGACGGCGCCCGCACCGGGGAACACCCCCGCGGTCCGTCGAACGGTCCTAGTACTCGACGGGGATCTCCTCGAACTCACCGAACGGGCCGGCGCGCAGCGTCAGTTCCTCGACGTCCACCGGCGGCGCCGGGAACACCGCCACCAGCTCGTGGGTGTTACCGGGCTGGATCGTGTGCACCTCCTCGGCGAAGCTGCTGTAGCGGTTGTCGCCGAAGTCCATCTGCGCCACGTACCGGACCAGACCGCTGTCCGGCTCGAACAGCTGGAACCCGCCGAGGGTGCCCTTGTTGAACTGCTCGGGTCCACCGGCCACGGTCTCGCTGCCGCCCAGCTCGGGGGCGAGCGGGCCGTCGGTGGTGTTGGTCATCGACACGGCGCCGATGACGTAGGCACCATCGCGGCGGAGCGGGTAGATCTCCAGCCGGATCCCGTTCTCCTCGCCCTCGGCGACCACGGAGCCCGGGTCGTCGCTGAAGGGGGCGGGCCAGGTGACGTTGCGCTGGGCCACGCCCAGGCCGTCGTCGTCGTACTCCTCGTCCTCGGTGGCCTCGACCGTGGGGTCGAAGACGTACGAGAACTCGACGCGCCGGTTGCGGGCGCGCGCCTCCTCGTCGTCGGAGCCGCCCTCACGGGCGATGGGCTCGCGCTTGCCCCGACCCTCGACCTCCAACCGGTAGTCGGTACCGAGCTCCTCGGCGAGCAGGTCGCGCACGCTCTCGGCGCGCTCCACCGACAGGTTGTCGTTGTAGGCGTCGTCGCCGATGCCGTCGGTGTGGCCGACCACGGTGATGGTGGGCTCGTCGGGGTCGACGTTGCGCGCCAGGGTCGTGGCGGCGCGACGGACCACGTCCTCGGCGTCGTCGGTGAGGTCGGACCGGTCGAACTCGAACATCACGTCCGAGTGCAGCGAGATGATCTCGCGGTCACCGTCGCGGGTGGTCGAGGCGATCTCCGAGTCCACGAAGCTCTGCACCCACCCCTCGTCCGCGAGGGCGTCCTCGTCGGGACGACGGTTGGCGAAGGTGAGGTTGTCCCCGCGCGCGGGCGGGTCGTCCAGGCTCAGGTGGTCGGGGCCGTTCGGGTTCTCGGGGTCCTCGCGCTCGGTCTCCACGTCCTGGACGGGCAGGCCGGTCATGGCGCCCAGGCCGCTGCCGACGAAGGTCACCTGGGACACCTCGTCGGGGATGCGGGGGAAGTAACGCGTGTACTCGTTGGTGACCCCGTCGTGCACGGGGTAGAGGCCGTCCTCGTTGGGGCTCTCCGAGCCGTACTTGAGCCCCTCCTCGTCGAGGAACTGGCGGTAGACCCGTCCCGTGAGGGGGTCGACCAGGGTGTGCGCCATGCTCAGGTTGCGGTTGGGACCGGCGAAGTCGTCCAGGTAGGTGACCTCGTAGTGCATGACCGTGTAGTCGTCGGTGCGCTCCAGCCCGGTGACGGCGAAACGCATCTCGGTGTCCTGGCCGGTGTCCTGGAAGATGCGTCCCTCACGAACGTAGGGGAACTCCTCTCTGACCTCGGGCGGTCCGGACGCGTCGCCGAAGGTCTCGGACCACCAGTCGGACACGGGGGCGCAGCCACCGAGGAGGAGGCTGCCCGAGACCATGAGCGCGACCACGGTGAGGGGCTTCTTCCGCGCCATGTGGGGGAACTCCGATCGTTGAGAGGACGTACCGGCAACATCCTCCTGCACTCGCGGGGTCGAACCGACCACAGTGCCCCGTGAACGACTCCCGCACCCGCCCTGGCCAGCGATGACCCGTATGGGGGATTCTTCACCGTGGCGTCGCGGAAACCCTGGGGACGGACCGATCCGACGCCGCGCTCTGCGCGTCGTGACACGCTGCGCAAGCGGTTCCCACGTAGCGTGATGTATTCGTGATGTGACGTCGTGTCCTGGGGACGGAAGATGCGCCGAACCACCCTCGCGGCCGGCTGTGCCGTGCTCGTGTTCACCCTGACCTCCTGTACGGGCGGGGGCGATCGGGACGGCGCGGAGGCCGACCCGGGCGACACGAGCGCCGAACAGGCCACCGTGGTCGAACCGGACCCGGTCACCGCGTTCGGCCCCGACTGCGCGGACTTTCCCCGGGAGGGCCCGGGCAGCCTCGCCGCGATGGCCGAACAGTCCCTGACCGACGCCGTCGCCGCCACTCCACTGCTGGAACGCCTGTCGTTCGCGCTGGATCGGTCGGGCCTGGCACCGGGGTTGGACGCCGCCGAGGACCTCACTCTGTTCGCGCCCATCAACGACGCCTTCGACATGTATCCCGATCCGGAGATCCACGACCTGTTCTCCGACCCCGCCGCCCTGGCGCGGCTCCTCGGGCGCCATGTGGTCCTCGACGAGGTCGCCGGCGCGGACCTGAGCGGCGCGACCTTCGAGACCCTCGGCGGCGCGCGGATCCGCACCGACGAGAGCGAGGGCGAGTACACGGTCGACGGCTACGCGCCGGTGGTGTGCGCCGACGTGCGCACCGCCGACGCCACCGTGCACGTCGCGAGCATGCTTCTCATCCCCTCCTGACACTTCGATAGGCCGCCGT
Organism: Nocardiopsis sp. MG754419; assembly: GCF_018207095.1. Classification (GTDB taxonomy): domain Bacteria; phylum Actinomycetota; class Actinomycetes; order Streptosporangiales; family Streptosporangiaceae; genus Nocardiopsis. Next base: position 51,420 of record NZ_QOCZ01000012.1, read on the forward strand.
GACCAGCGGCTTCGCAGAGGACGAAGAAAATCTCGGAAAAAAGCGCCCGTCCACCCATCCGCCCCCGCGTCGGCCCCGAATACCCCACGTGACCATCAAGACACGCGGGACACAGCGTCCGCCACGCGACAGCCGACGGTACGCCGTCGGTGCGGCCCTCGGGCTGCTCGTCGTCGGGGCCGCGCTCGGATTCGGCGAACTCACCGCAGGCCTGGCGCGTGCGACCTCTCCGGTGGTCACGGTCGGCGACGCGCTCGTCGACAACAGCCCCCCGTTCCTCATGGAGTGGGCGATCTCCCTCTTCGGTACGGCCGACAAGGCCGTTCTGATCACCGGAGTCGTGGTCGTCCTCGTCCTCGCCGGCGCGGTCCTCGGTGTCGTGGCACTGAGCCGCCCCGTCGTCGGATACGTGGGGCTGACGCTGTTCACGGCGGTGGGGCTCGCCGCCGTGATCCTCCGTCGAGCCGACGACATGGGGGCGGCCTCGGCCGTCGTCGTCGGCGGGGTGGCGGGTGCCGTGACGCTGTGGCTCCTCCTCAGGACCGCACGCCCGGCTCTCGCGACGGAGGAACGGCACGGAACGCCCCAGGCACCGGCGGACACGGAGGGTGCGACGTCCTCCGAACCGGGGCCGGACCGAGGACCGGGGAGACGCGGGTTCGTGCTCACCGCGACCGGGGTCCTCGCCGCCACCGGCGCCGCCGGTGCCCTGGGGCGCTTCCTTCCCTCCGTCACCGGAGGCGCCGGAGCGCAGGGCGCGCTGACCCTGCCGGCCCCGGCCTCACCGCTCCCGGCTCTTCCGTCCGGTGTCGACCTCGGCGTTCCGGGGATGGTGCCCTTCTCCACCCCGAACAAGGACTTCTACCGGATCGACACCGCCCTCACCATCCCGCGGCTGGATTCCACGCGGTGGACGCTGCGGGTCCACGGTCTGGTCGATCGGCCCTTCGAGATCGACATGGACGAGCTGCTGTCCCGGGAGCTCGTCGAGGCGGACATCACCCTGGCCTGCGTGTCCAACCAGGTCGGTGGTGACCTCATCAGCAACACCCGCTGGTTGGGGTTCCCTCTGGCCGACCTGCTGCGCGAGGCCGGGGTGCAGTCCGGTGCGGACCAGATCCTCAGCACCTCCGACGACGGCTGGACCTGCGGTACCCCCACCGAGGTCGTCATGGACGGACGGGACGCCCTCCTCGCCGTGGGAATGGGCGGCGAGCCGCTCCCCCACGTCAACGGCTACCCCGCCCGCATGGTGGTGCCCGGCCTGTACGGGTTCGTCAGCGCCACCAAGTGGGTCACCGACATCAAGCTCACCCGGTTCGCCGACGAGGAGGCCTACTGGGCCCAGCGCGGATGGGGGGTGCGCGCGCCGATCAAGACGATGTCCCGGATCGACGTGCCCGCGCCCCTGGGACGTGTGGAGGCCGGCGAGACCGTCCTGGCCGGGGTCGCCTGGGCCCAACACCGCGGCATCGACGCCGTGGAGGTCCGCGTCGACGACGGCGACTGGTGGGAGGCCGAACTGGCCGAGGTCCCCGGTATCGACACCTGGGTGCAGTGGGTGGCCGAGACCTCCGTCGAACCCGGTGCGCACTCGGTGGAGGTTCGTGCCACCGATTCCACCGGCTTCACCCAGCCCTCAGAGCGGGTGGACCCCATTCCGGACGGTGCCACGGGGTGGCACCGGATCCGCTTCACCGCCGACTGATCCGCACCGATCCGAGCCGCTCGCTCAGATCACACAGACCAGATGAGTCACATGAGTCACATGAGTCTCATCAGCCACACCAGCAACAGTCACAGACCTCAACAGCGTCATCACTGAAAGTAATCAAGGAGAGAAGATGAACACCGTCATCCGCAAGAACGCGCTCACCGTCACCGCTGCCGCCGCCGCGCTGGCCTTCGGCCTCACCGCCTGCGGCGGCGACATGGACAACGGTGCCGACGAGAACACGGAGATGGGGGACACCGAGGAGACCACCGGTACCGACGAGGGCATGGACGAGAACACCGACGAGGGCATGGCCGCGGGCGAGAACTTCGGCCCGGGCTGCGCCGAGGTGCCCGAGGACGGTGACGGCAGCTTCGAGGGCATGGCCCAGGACCCGGTCGCCACCGCCGCCTCGAACAACCCGCTGCTGTCCACCCTGGTGACCGCCGTGGGTGAGGCCGACCTCGTCGACACCCTCAACTCGGCCGAGGACATCACCGTCTTCGCGCCCACGAACGACGCCTTCGACAAGATCCCGGAGGAGGACCTGGAGGCGCTGCTGGCCGACCAGGAGCAGCTCACCGAGGTCCTGACCTACCACGTCGTCGAGGGCGAGCAGGCCCCCGAGGCCCTGGAGGACGGCACGTTCACCTCGCTCCAGGGCGAGGACGTGACCACCACCGGCTCCGGTGAGGAGTTCACGGTCAACGACGACTCGCAGGTGGTCTGCGGCAACGTGCAGACCTCCAACGCGACCGTCTACATCGTCGACACGGTTCTGATGCCTTCCTAACAGTGTCGATGCCTTCCTGGCGGGGAGGCTGTCCGAGGACACCCGGGCGGTCCGCGCGTTGACGCCGGATCGTCCGGGCCCCTCGGACGACAGGGCCCCTGCCCTCGCGTCCGAACCCCATCACAGAGAACCGCAACGATCATGACCCCAGCGGAAGGGCGTACATGGACAGGGCAGCGGCGATGCCGCAGGAGGCCTCGCAGGAGGGCCCCCCGGGTCTGGAGGAACTGCTACGCCGGGTGGCGCGCGGTGACGAAGAGGCCTTCAATCGGGTGTACGACCTCATCAGTCCGACCGTGTACGGATTGGTACGGCGCATTCTGCGGGACCCGGCCCAGTCCGAGGAGGTCGCCCAGGAGGTGCTGGTCGAGGTGTGGCGTAGCGCCTGTCGCTATGATCCCCGCCGAGGCAGCCCGCAGGCGTGGGTGATGACGATGGCCCACCGCAGAGCGGTGGACCGGGTGCGCTCGGAACAGGCCGCCAGCGACCGGGACGCCCGGGCCGCCGCGGCCGGCACGGAACGCCCCTACGACGAAGTGGCCGAAGAGGCCACGAACACGCTCGAACGCGAGCGCGTCCGACGATGTCTGGACAATCTGACCGAGATCCAGGAACAGTCGGTACGTCTCGCCTTCTACGGCGGCTACTCCTACCGTGAAGTGGCTCGCCTGCTGTCCACTCCCCTGGGAACCGTCAAGACCAGGATGCGCGATGGACTCATACGACTCAGGGATTGTTTGGGGGTGGAGTGGTGAGAAATTCACTGGGTCCGGATCTGCACACGCTGACCGGCGCCTACGCGCTGCACGCCCTCACTCCGAGTGAGAGCGTCCGCTTCGAGGACCACCTGGCCGACTGTGACTCCTGTGTCCAGGACGTGCGGGGCTTCAACGAGACCTCCGCTCGTTTGGCGGCCGCGACCGCCGAGACACCACCCGCGAGCCTGCGGGCGAAGGTGGTCGAGGAGGTGTCCCGAACCCGCCAGCTCGCCCCGGCACCGCAACGGCTGCCCGAACCCCGCCGCCGCGCCCTGCCCTGGACCTTCGGACTCGTCCTGGCCGCCTGCCTGGCCGTGATCATCGCCTTGGGCGCCGTCGTACTGGACCAGCGTGACCAGGTCGACGAGCTGCGCTCCAACGAACAGCAGATCGCCGCCGTGCTGGCCGCCCCGGACGCCGTCACCACCAGCGCCGAACCCATGGAGGGTGTGAGCGTGACGGTGGTGCACTCCGAGTCCCTGGGCGACCTGGTCTTCAGCGCCCACGGACTGGAGGACCTGCACGACGAGGACTACCAGCTGTGGCTGACCCGCCCGGACGGCTCGGTCTACTCGGCCGGCGTGCTGGCCGTGGACGAGGGTGGTCTGGTCCTGCCGGTCCTGGCCACCCCGAAGGACGAGGAGACCGACGGCGTCGCCGTCACCATCGAACCCGAGGGCGGCTCCGAACGGCCGACCTCCGACCCGGTGATGGCGATGCCCGTCACCGGCTGATCACCATCGACGATCCCCATCGACGCCGCGGCCCCCGTCCTTCGACGGGGGCCGCGACGTGTCCGCCCCTCACAGGACGGCGACCTCCTCGGGGCGCGGCAGCGCACGCATCGTCGGGCCCAGAGTGAACAGGGCGGCCAACGCGGACACCACGGCCATCATCAGGAACACCAGAGTGGGGCCGGCCAGGTCGAAGACCACCCCGATGCCGACGATGCCGACCGGCTGGGACAACAGCGCCATGAACGTCACCGCCCCCAGCGCCCTCCCCTGGAAGCGGTCCGGGACCGCGGAGGCCACGTAGGCGAAGAACACGGCGTTGACGCAGGGGACCGCCGCGAACACGACCGCCACGATCAACCCGAGCGCGAGCACACCGGGAGCGGCGACCAGGGCGAGCGCGCACACCGGTGCCGCCCAGGCCGTGAACAGGAAGATCCGGGAGGGGCTCACGGTGCGCACCACGGGCCCCGCGGCCAGCGCGCCGAGCAGCCCGCCGGTGCCGGCCAGCGACACGGTCACCCCGACCACGAGGTTGGAGGCGCCGCGTTCGTCCGCCGTGGCGATGAGCGCGAGGAACACACCCGTCTGGGTGAAGGCGATGTTGAACCCGACGATCCAGCACATCATCGGACGCAGGATCGGGTGCCCCGCCAACAGCGCGAACCCGGTCATGGACGCACGCAGGGTCCAGGGTTCACCACTCTCGCATCGCGGGGCCTGCATGGGTCGGCGGATGCGCAGGATCAACACCGTGGACAGCAGGTAGCACACGGCCTCCGCCAGGAAGGGGAAGGCGCGTCCCAGCCCGAAGAGCGCCCCGGCGACGGGGGCGCCGAGCGCGGTGGTGCTGAAGAAGCGGATCTGGTTCTGCGCCGAGGCCACGGCGATCTGTGAGGCCGGCACGAGCTGTTTGATCGCGGCCATGGCCACCGGGTTGGAGATGCCCATCAGGGCCGAGGAGGTGACCGCCACCCCGATGATGAGCGACACGTCGGCCTCGCCCCGCAACAGGATCGTGGCGAAGGTGACGAGCAGGAGGAGCCGGCCGAGGTCGCAGACGAGCAGGATGGCCCGGCGGTCGGCGCGGTCGGCGAGGGCTCCCCCGATCACGGCCGTGATCATGGTGGTGGCGACCTGCGCGGCCCCGATGATCCCCGCCTGGGAGGCCGATCCGACCAGGAGAAGGATGAGGAGGGGGTAGGCGACCTCGCCGCTCTCCTTGCCCAGCCCCGCGAAGAAGCGGCTGGTCCACAGGGCCTGGAAGTCCTGGTTGCGGATGAGCGGAGCGGGCTCCGTCTCCCCCCGCCCCGGCGATCGCGGGTGTGGGTACGGCTGTGGCCGTTCCGAGGTCATGGTGTGCGACTTCCCGTGCTGATCCCGTCGGGCGCCGGAGTGCCCCGCTGCCACCGACGGCGTCGAGCGCCCGAGATGCGCGGCCGGTTCGGGGCGGTCAGTGGTGGAGTTCGGGGTACACGAGAGAAGGTCGTGCGAGGGGTGGGATGTTCATGTCGCCATTATGCGCGTGTTGTGGGCATTGGCGAGTTTCTGAGACTGAATGTGACGCTTGTTGAAGGAAGTGGCCACAAGTGGACCTTTGTGCACGTGCAGGCGTCGGTGCGCCGTGCGTCCTTCGCCTCTGGCGGTGGTGACTCGGCGGGCGCCGAGCAGGACCCGAGCACACGGTCACGTCCACCGTCGAGGGTGCCGGCCGCCCGCCGGCCGGGAGCGCCGCGCGGACGGCGCCGTTTCGGGGGACCCGTGGTCGCCGGGACCGGCGCGTCCACGGCCTGGTGTCGGGCCGGCCCCGGCGATCGTTCAGTCGTGGAGCAGCTCGGACCTGCGTCGCCGCGGGTGCCTGCCCTGCGCCGCGGCCTCGATGGTCCACGGGGTGCGTTCGACGTAGGCGACGACGACCGCCACCACGAGCGAGCCCCCGGCGATGACGACGTAGGACGCGGTCCACCCACCCGTGAGCTCGCCCAGCAGCCCGAACAACAGCGGGCCGCCCAGGGCGATGCCGCTGCCGGCGCCCTGCACGAAACCGGACAGGGCCGCGGCGCCCTGCGGGGTGGCGCTGCGGGCGTTGATCATGGTCATGGTGACCACGAACAGGCTGGTGCCCAGCCCGAGGAAGAGCACCCACACGACGGCGAGTTGCGGTGCCAGTGCCACGCCCAGATAGCCGATCCCGTAGCCGGACAGCCCCAGGACGACGATCGGGAAGGTGTTGGCCGCCCGCAACGTGACCGCGGGCGCGACCAGACCGAACAGCAGGCTGGTGCCGACCATGAGGGAGACCATGCCGCCGGCCGCGGCGGGGCTGTGCCCGGCGTCGCTGAGGAGCGCGGGCAACCAGGTGAAGAGCGTGAAGACGTTCCAGGTGACCATGCCGAAGAGCAGCGCCATCCGCCAGGCCATGCCGACGGTGCGGATGGGGCGGGCCAGGGGGCGTTGGATCGCGGCGGCGCCGACCGGTGCGGCGACGGTGCCGCGGACCCGCCACTGCACGGTCCACAGGACCGCGGCGACCAGGGCGATGCCGGCCCAGGCGCCCAGTGCGACGCGCCATCCGGCGACCTCCGCGAGGGGGATCGCGACCAGCGGGGGGAAGAGCGCGCCGAGGTGGATCGCGACCATCTGGACGGTGCTCAACGCGGCGAGCCGATCGGGGAAGTACTGCTTGATCAGCGGCGGCAGCACGACGTTGCCGAGGGCGGCGCCGGTGAGGGCGACACCGGTGAGCGCCAGCAGGGTGCCCGTGTCCGGGGCGAAGGCCCGTAGGACCTGGCCCACGCCGGTGAGCAGCATGCTCAGGGCGGCCGTGGCCTCGGCGCCGAGGCGGCGCATGACGGCCGGGGTGATGAGCCCGAAGATCGCGAAGGCGACCAGAGGCAGGGTGCCGAAGACACCGACGACGGTGGCGGTGAATCCGAACGCGTCCCCCACGGTCGTGAGCAGTGGGGACAGCGAGGTGACGACGAGGCGTAGGTTGAGCGCCGCGCAGACGATGGCGACCAGGGCCAGGACACGGCCCCGGGTCGCGGGGCGTACCGACGGTCGGTCGGTGACGGCCGTGGGGGAGGAAGGTCTCATGGTGGCGGGACATCCCTTGGAGTGCGGTGGTGCGCCGTTGCACCGGAGCGGGGCCGAGCGGCGGGCGACGCTGCCTACCGGATGAGGGTCTCTCCCCGGCGAGCCAAATACGACCTTTTCGCTCAGATGTTACGCATATTCCGGAGTCGAACTCAACAACCCGTATTAAGTACGGGTAAACTCCGCTCATGGCTGATCTTGATGAACTAGATACGGCGATTCTGGCCGAACTCCAGTCGGACGCACGGAAAACCAACCGCGACGTGGCCGCAGCGGTGGGCGCATCGCCCACGACGACCCTGGATCGCACCCGATCGCTGCGAGAAAAGGGTGTGATTCGTGGCTCACTGCTGGACGTGGACCTGGAGGCGATCGGCCGCCCGGTGCAGGCGCTCATCACCGTGAGCGTCGTGAAACCCTCACGTCACAACATCGAGGCGTTCCGCGACTGGGTCCGCGCCCTGCCGGACACGTTGTCGGTGTTCGTGACCTCGGGCAACGAGGACTTCCTGGTACACGTGGCCCTGCCGGACAACAACAGCCTGTACGCCTTCGTGGTGGACAAGCTCACCGAACGCCCCGAGGTCGCCGACGTGCGCGCCTCGATCGTGTACGAACACCTGCACAACCACCACATCGCCCCCACGAACGCCCGCCACCGCCCCTGAACCGCGGCGACGGCCGACCCACCGGCGCCACGAGCGCCCGCACCGTCTCGCCCCACCACGAACCCCGGGCCAGACCCGAGCGCCCACCGGGGCACCACTCCCCCGGCACCCGGCGACGCGCCGACGAGTGACGGGTCGGCCCACCGCGCCGACCACGGCGCACCGGAGTCCGCCGCCGGCCCCGTGACCACGGGCCGGCCGGACCCGCGGCCCCGCGCCCCCGGGAGC
>NZ_QOCZ01000111.1 GCF_018207095.1 Nocardiopsis sp. MG754419
GGGGAGCCCTGTTCCACGAGTGGAGAAACGGGGGATCCGCACAGGGGGACCGGGCGGGACCGGAACGAGTCGATATGACGATTCGGCGCGAAGTCGACACGCCCTTGCGTCCGCCGCTGCGTGCGCTTCAGCTCTTCCGCTCCGGTGCCCGCCCCCGCGGACACACCTGAGGACCCGAAGCCGAACGACGACGGAACACACGGCGGGCCCCGCCCTCCGCGATGGAGAACGGGGCCACTGAATCGGAGTGCGGGATCAGCCGGTGTAGTTCGGCTCCTCCTCGATCGGCTCGCTCGGGCCGGCCACGTCGGGGTCCCAGTCCTCCGGGAGCCCTTCCTCCTGCCCGGGGTCGTCGGCCTCGGCCCCGCGCTCCGGCTCCGCCTCGCCGACCGGACCGTCGTCAAAGGCCGGCTCTTCCATCGGGGCCGAAGGAACGGCGTCGTCGGAGTGGCCGGGAGAGTCGTCGGACGCGAACGCCGGGGCGGTGCCGAAGAAGGCCGCCGTCATGGCGGTGATGATGAGCAGTCGGGGCTTGACTCGCATGGTCGACCTCTTGTCGTGTGTTCGTGGATCCGCTCGGCGAGCGGTCATTCGTTGATCTCGACCGGGGTGCCGATCGGCAGGCGCTCGGCCATCCAGGTGATGTCGTCGTTGGACACCCGGATACAGCCGTGGCTGACCTCGCCGCCCAGGCCCGACTCGTCGTCGGTTCCGTGCACCCCGAGCTGTCCGGGGCCGCCCGCGAAGCTCTCCAGCGTGTCGGAGTGTCCGCTGAGGCCGAAGGCGTAGGCCCCGTACTCGCCGCCGGGGTCCGAGGGCTTGAGCAGCTCAGTGAAGTAGTACTCACCGGGCGGCGTCGGGGTCTCGCCGGTTCCGATGCCGATCGGACCGGTCAGGAGGTCCTCTTCACCCTCGGTGACGGTGAAGGTGAACTCCGACATGTCGATCGCCACGTGGAACTCGGTGACGGTGACCTCGACGTCGCCGGACTCGATCCAGCCGGTGGAGCCGTTGGGCCGCATCGGCAGGAGCACCTCCAACCAGTCGCCCTGGGTCTGCTGGACGAGGAAGGTCCGGTCCGCGCCGAAGTCGTTCGGGCTGGCGAGGGTGTGCACCACCTCGCTGCCGTTCGGTTCGGAGCGGACCTCGATCTCGTCAGCGAGGACCGTCGCGATGTGGCCGCCCGTGGGCGCCTCCGTCTCCGTCTCCTGCGACTGCGCCACCTCGGAGGGTTCCTCCGAAGGGTCGGACGAGCAGGCGGGGAGGACTGCCAGAACGGCCACGGCGGCCAGGGTGGGAAGGGTCCCGACGGTTCCGCGGGGCTTCAGGGATCGGCGCATGGGGTCCATCCGGTCGAGGGGGTCCGGCGGGTCTCTCCGCACCGGACACCATGAAGACTGGCCGAAGAATGTGAAGAACCCGTGTGGCCTCGGTGTGCGTCCCGTGTGCTGACCTGCGGCGCCTGCCGGCACCCCGTGAGAGCGCTGGTCAGCGACCGTACGATCGGACAGTGCCGGGGGTGGCCCCTCCCCCGATCGGCGAACGGAGGCCCTTCACGTGTGCGCGCATGTCCTGGTGGCCGAGGACGACGTGAACCAGGCCGAGCTGATCCGGCGCTATCTGGAGTACGAGGGCCATGCGGTCCGCGTGGTCCACAACGGCCGGGCCGTGCTCGAGGAGCACCACCGGGACCGTCCCGACCTGATCGTGATGGACGTGATGATGCCGGTGATGAGCGGCTTGGAGGCGTGCCGGACCCTGCGCGCCGAGTCCGACGTCGCGGTGCTGCTGCTCACCGCCCGCTCCACCGAGGAGGACCTGTTGACCGGGCTGGACCTGGGGGCCGACGACTACGTCACCAAGCCCTACAGCCCGCGCGAGCTGATGGCACGGGTGCGCACGCTGCTGCGCCGTTCGCGCGCCCCGGTCCGGGACGACGAGCGGGTGCTGAACGCGGGGCCGATCAGCGTCGACCCGGACCTGCACACCGTGCGGGTGGACGGGAAAGCGGTGGAGTGCACACCCGTGGAGTTCCAGTTGTTGGAGGCGCTGGCGGTCCGGCCGGGCCGGGTGCTCAGTCGGTCCCAGCTGCTGGAACTCATCCACGGGGTCAGCGGGTACATCACCAAGCGCACCATCGACGTACATGTGAAGAACCTGCGCCGCAAGATCGAGCCCGACCCGCGCAGGCCGGTCCGGTTGGTCACCGTCTACGGCGTCGGCTACAAGCTGGGCGGATCCGACCGTGTCCGTTGAGGGTGCGGCACCGCGACGCCCCGCAGAGCGGCGGGGCGGGTTCGGGCTGTGGACCTCCCTGAGACACGGCCTGCTGTTCCGGCTGTTGGCGGGCTCGGCCCTGATCGCGGTCTGCTCCATCACCGCAACGGCCTGGCTCGCGGTGCAGCGGACCTCGGAGTCCATCACCACCCAGCAGGGGGAGACCCTGACCGTGGACACCCATATCCACGACACCCTCGTCGAGTACGCGGCGACCCACCCGAACTGGGAAGGGGTGGCGGGGGCCGTCCGTGAGCTGGCCGACGAGACCGGCCGCCGGATCGTCCTCACCACCGAGGGGCGCGCCGTGATCACCGACTCCGCCCCCCTCTCGGGAACCGGGGGGACCCCACCTCTGCCGCCGCGGACGTCGTCGGTGGTGGACCCGCTGGCGGTGGACGTGACCCTGGCCTCCGGGAACGGCGACCGCATCGACCCGCGGGCGGTGGGCCCTTTCTCCCTGACCGAGGACGAGCGCGAGTCGCTGCACGACCAGGCCCAGCAGGGGGCTTCCTGCCTGAACGACCTCTACGGTTTCTCCTCAGAGGTCGTCACCGGGCCGACCGGGCGCCCCGCCGTCGAATCAGAGCGCCTGGGCGCGAACATGCGGGCCGAATGCGGCCTCGACTCCCTGGACCAGCCGGTCGGCGGCGAAGTGGCGGCGCTGGCCGATCTCAACGAGCGTGCTTCCGAGTGCGGTGACGCCGGATCGGACCTCGTCTACGCGATGGACGGCCGCACCGGGGGCCTCGTGATCACGGGCACACCCCCCACCTCTGGGCCGGCATCGGACGATGCCCGACCTCCCGCCGCTCCGGACAACCCTGCGGACGACCTCCCGCAGGAGGAGTCCGCTGGTCCGGAACACTGGGACGGTCATGGCCTCCCCGGGGGCCAGGAGCAACCCTGGGAGGGTGACGCGGAACCCGTACCGGAGGCCCCGCCCGCCGGCGAGGCGCCCAACGCCCCTTATGAAGGCGGGGGTCTGGTCGAGGAGCAGCAGGCGGAGCCGAACCCGACGGAGGCCGAACCCACACCCGAACCCGAGGGAGCCGAGAGCCTGACCTGGTCCAGAGTGGAGCTGGGACCGAAGGCCGCCTCCTGCCTGGACGCCGCCCGCCGCGCCCAGCTCGTTCCCTATGTGGCCCCGGCCGCGCTGCTGTTCATCGACGACCCCGCGGAGGAGGCGGAGGCGGGGCTGTCGCTCTCCCGCGAGGGCGCCGTGCGCCTGGGCAGTGTCGTACTGCTGGTCCTGGTGCTGACCGTGGTGGTGAGCAGCACACTGGCGACCCGGCTGCTGCGTCCCGTGCACGCGCTCACCGACGCCGTGAACCGGATGCGCGACGGGGGAGGGCCCGCCGCCCAGGTGGAGGTCCGCGATTCCGGGGAGCTCGGCCGGCTCGCGGAGGCGTTCAACGAGATGTCCGAACACCTGGAGCGGGCCGAGGAGCAGCGCAAGGCGATGGTGAGCGACGTCTCACATGAGCTGCGGACACCGCTGAGCAACCTGCGCGGCTGGCTGGAGGCCGTCCAGGACGGGGTGGTCGACCCCGATCCGGACCACGTGCGCATGCTGCTGGGGGAGACCCTGCTGCTCCAGGCGGTCATCGACGACCTCCAGGACCTCGCCCTGGCCGACGCGGGGCGTCTGCGCCTTTCCCCGGAGCCCGTGGAGGTCGCACCGCTGGTCGCCCAAGTGGTCACGGGCCACGGCCTACGCGCGGAGGAGGCCGGTGTGCGCCTGGTCGATGAGGCGAACGACGTGACCCTCATCGCCGACCGCACCCGGATGCTCCAGGTCCTGGGGAACCTGGTCGGCAACGCGGTGCGGCACACACCCGAGGGCGGGACCGTCACGGTCCGCGCCCACCAAGCGGGATCCCAGGTCGTGATCCAGGTGGCCGACACCGGTGTCGGCATCGCCGAAGAGGACCTGCCGCACGTCTTCGACCGGTTCTGGCGCGCGGACCGGTCCCGCAACCGGCGCACCGGCGGCAGCGGGCTCGGGTTGGCCATCGTGCGCGGACTGGTGGAGCTGCACGGCGGCTCGGTGGCGGCGCGGAGCACGCTCGGGGAAGGCACGGCGTTCACGCTCCGGCTGCCCCTGGCCGGACTCCCCGAGGTGCCCGGTAACGATCGCAGCCAGCGGCCGGAAGAGGAAGGAGATACCGATGGTCGCGAAAGAGAGCACCTGCGCCACAGCCGGGTCGACCTCGCACAGGGGCGCCCGGGACGCTCGTCCCGAAGCCGGTGAGCAACCCCGCGGCGACTCCTCAGCGACAGATCGCTCTGTCGACGTGTCTTCCGGCTAGCGGCCGGAGAAGGGCGCGGGACCCGCGAAGGCGCCGTGGGAAGCGGCTCCGCGCATCGGCATCGAGGATACGGAGGAGACCACGGTAGAGCGTGCGGCGCCGAACCGGTCGCGTGTGATCCCGCGCTACAGGACGGCGCTACCACGACGGGTCAGAGCTGGGACCCCGAACAGAATCCGGCCACGCCGGGCGGCGGGCGCCTACTCCCCGGCGGCGTCGCCCTCCGGCGGATCCCCGGTCATGCCGCCGGAACCCCTGGTCGCGCCCTTGGACGCCCTGCCAGGCCTCCTACCGACGTTCTTTCCCGCCTCACACGCGTCACGGGTCGCACTCCGTCGACGCCCTCGACGCCCTCGACAGCGCTCCCCGCGCCCTGTCCGACCTCCTCCACGACGCGGCCGGCGCCCGCGCCCACGGCGCACGTGTGGCGCACGGGACACGAAAAAAGGCCCCCGCGTGGGAGCCTTTTCCATGGTGGGCGTACCAGGACTTGAACCTGGGACCTCATCCTTATCAGGGATGCGCTCTAACCGACTGAGCTATACGCCCGCGTTCCGTCAGGAACTCTACCGCATCCGGGGGGCCGGGGCGAACCGGAAACCGCCTGACGCAAGGGAGGGGACACGGGCGAACCGCGTCCCTCTTCACCTCCCATTTTAGCCGCTTCCCGGCAGTGCTCGAACCGGTGGCGGACAGCCGTCGGGCCCGGCTCCACGGGGGAACCGGGCCCGACGGGCGACACACGGACTACTCGGCCTCGGAGAGGGTGACGTCGACGCCACCGACCAGGTCCGCGACCAGGTTGTACAGCATCGCGCCCACCGTGGACAGGGCGGTGAGCAGCACGACGTTCAGCGCGCCGATGACGCCCGTGTAGCCGAGCACTCGGCCGGGCGAGAACCAGGCCGCCGGGTTCAGGCCCAGCTCGTCCTCACCGCCGTCGCCCTCCAGGAGGGCGTTGATCATGTTGGTGAGCTCATCGAACACGCCCAACATCGACAGGACCGCGTAGATCACGGCCACGGCGACGAACAGGATGATGAAGCACACCAGCGAGACCACGAAGCTGAACTTCATGACCGACCACGGCTCCACACGGGAGACGGTCAGGTGGGCCTTGCGACTGGACAGCGTGGCCTTGACGGCGGTGGGGGCCTCCGGCCCGGAGGCGGACGCGGTCTTCGCCGCGCCGTCCCCCGCTTCGCGCTCGTCCGTGGCCTCGGGAGCCTCCACAGCGGTCGATTCCTCCGTCTCGACGTGAGAGTCCCCGGCGACACCCGCCGCGTCGGAATCGTTGCTGCTGGCGTTCGACTGATTCTCAGACATAGAAACGTTACCGCTGGACTTTCGTTGAGACGGGTCGATCGGTGGGTCCCGTGGGGCCGACGTAACGAACCCCACGGGACGTACTACGTATAACGCGCAGTCTAGGCCTCGGGGTTGCCTTCTCCCTCGACCTGACGATCGCCCGTGTCGGCCTCCGCCGCCTCGACCGCGTCCGCGACCTCCTCGGCCTCGGCCTCCTCGGCGGCCTCCGCGTTGGCGGCCACGGCGACGATCTTGTTGCCCTTGTCGAGGTTCATCAGCCGGACGCCCATGGTGGTACGACCGGACTGCTTGACCTCGGCGGCACCGGTGCGGATGACCCCGCCGGCGGAGGTGATCGCGAAGATCTCGTCGACCTCCGGGTCCACCATCAGGGCGCCGACGAGCTTGCCGCGGGCCTCCACGACCTTGGCCGTCAGCACGCCCTTGCCGCCACGGTTCTGTGTCGGGTACTGCTCGGAGGGGGTCCGCTTGGCGTACCCGTTCTCCGTGGTGACCAGCACGTCGGTCGAACCGTCGCCGGGCCGGATGACGTCCATGGACAGCAGGTAGTCGCCCTCCAGGAACCGCATGCCGATCACGCCGCTGGTGGCGCGCCCCATCGGACGCAGCGACTCGTCGGAGGCGGAGAACCGGATCGCCTGGGCGTCGCTGGAGATCAACAGCATGTCGTCCTCGGAGAAGACCAGCCGGGCGGCGATCAGCTCGTCGCCCTCGCGCAGGTTGATGGCGATGATGCCCGCCGCGCGCGCGGAGTCGAAGTCCTCCAGACGCGACTTCTTGACCAGGCCCTCCCTGGTGGCCAGCACCAGGTAGGGGGCGGCCTCGTAGTCGCGCAGGGCCATGATCTGCGCGATCTCCTCACCCGGCTGGAACGGCAGCAGGTTGGCGACGTGCTGACCGCGCGCGTCACGAGCGGCCTCCGGCAGCTCGTAGGCCTTCGTCCGGTACACCCGGCCCTGGTTCGTGAAGCACAGGATCCAGTGGTGGGTGGTGGTGACGAAGAAGTGCTGGACGATGTCGTCCTGCTTGAGCTGGGCGCCGCGCACACCCTTGCCGCCACGCTTCTGCGCCCGGTAGTTGTCGATGCGGGTGCGCTTGGCGTAGCCACCGCGGGAGATCGTGACGACCACGTCCTCCTCGGCGATGAAGTCCTCCATGCGCATGTCACCCTCGAACGGGATGATGTGCGTGCGCCGCTCGTCGCCGTACTTGTCGACGATCTCGCCGAGCTCCGCGCGGATGATGGAGCGCTGACGCACGTCCGAGGCGAGGATGTCGTTGTAGTCGGCGATGAGCGCCATGAGCTCGTCGTACTCGGCGACCAGGGCGTTGCGCTCCAACGCGGCGAGCTTGCGCAGCTGCATGTCGAGGATCGCGCGGGCCTGGATGTCGTCGATCTCCAGCAGGCCCATGAGGCCGGTGCGGGCGTCGTCGGCGGAGGCGCTGTTACGGATGAGGCTGATGACCTCGTCGATGCGGTCCATCGCCCGCAGCAGGGCGCGCAGGATGTGCGCGCGCTCCTCGGCCTTGCGCAGCAGGTACTGCGTCCGGCGGACGATGACCTCGACCTGGTGCTTGACCCAGTGGCGGATCATCTGGTCCAGGCGCAGCGTGCGCGGCACCCCGTCGACCAGGGCGAGCATGTTCGCGCCGAAGGTCTCCTGGAGCTGGGTGTGCTTGTACAGGTTGTTCAGCACGACCTTGGCCACGGCGTCGCGCTTGAGCACGATGACCAGGCGCTGACCGGTACGACCGCTGGACTCGTCGCGCACGTCGGCGATGCCGGTGATCTTGCCGTCCTTGACCAGGTCGGCGATCTTCAGCGCGAGGTTGTCCGGGTTGACCTGGTAGGGCAGCTCGGTGATGACGAGGGTCTGGCGACCGCGGTTGTCCTCCTCGACCTCCACCACGGCGCGCATGGTGATGGAGCCGCGACCGGTCCGGTACGCCTCCTCGATCCCGCGCTTGCCCACGATGAGCCCGCGGGTCGGGAAGTCGGGGCCCTTGACCCGGGCGATGAGCTGGTCGAGCAGCTCGTCGTCCTCGGTGTCGGGGTGGTCCAGGTACCAGTAGACGCCGTCGGCGACCTCGCGCAGGTTGTGCGGCGGGATGTTGGTCGCCATCCCGACCGCGATGCCCGAGGAACCGTTGACCAACAGGTTCGGGAACCGGGCGGGCAGCACGACGGGCTCGGCGGAGCGACCGTCGTAGTTGGGCCGGAAGTCGACGGTCTCCTTGTCGATGTCCCGGAGCATCTCCATGGCCAGCGGCGCGAGCTTGCACTCGGTGTAGCGCATGGCGGCGGCCGGGTCGTTGCCCGGCGAACCGAAGTTGCCGTTGGGGTCGACCAGCGGCATCCGCATCGACCACCACTGGGCCAGACGGACCAGGGTGTCGTAGATCGCGCTGTCGCCGTGCGGGTGGTAGTTGCCCATCACGTCGCCGACAACGCGGGCGCACTTGAAGTACCCGCGGTCGGGCCGGTAGCCACCGTCGTACATGGCGTACAGGACACGCTGGTGGACGGGCTTGAGGCCGTCCCGGACGTCGGGGAGGGCGCGGCCGACGATGACGGACATCGCGTAGTCGAGATAGCTGCGCTGCATCTCGACCTGGATGTCGACGGGCTCGATCCGGTCCGTCACACGCGGCAGAGACTCCACGGAGGAGTCCCCGCCCTCAGGGGCGTCGGGGTTGTTCGCATCCGTCACGGATGTCGATCCCTTCTACGAAGCTTGCTTGAGCACGGGTGGGAACGGGGAACCTAGATGTCCAGGAAGCGGACGTCCTTGGCGTTGCGCTGGATGAAGGCGCGCCGGGACTCGACGTCCTCCCCCATGAGCACGCTGAACATCTCGTCGGCCTGGGCCGCGTCGTCCAGGCTGACCTGGAGCAGGACGCGACGGTCCGGGTCCATCGTGGTGTCCCACAGCTCGTTGGCGTTCATCTCGCCCAGACCCTTGAACCGCTGCACCATGTCGCGCGGGCGCGGGTCCCTCTTGCCCGCGGCGATACCGGCCTCGATGACCCGGTCGCGCTCGGCGTCGGAGAACGCGTAGCTCGCGTCGCTGCCCTTCTGGTCCCACTTGATCTTGTAGAGCGGCGGCGCGGCGAGGTAGACGTTCCCGGCCTCGACCAGCGGCTTCATGAAGCGGAACAGCAGGGTGAGGAGAAGCGTACGGATGTGCTGACCGTCGACGTCGGCGTCGGCCATGAGGATGACCTTGTGGTACCGGAGCTTCTCGGCGTCGAACTCCTCGTGGATACCGGTGCCCAGGGCGGTGATGATCGCCTGGACCTCGTTGTTCTTGAGGATGCGGTCGACGCGGGACTTCTCCACGTTCAGGATCTTGCCGCGGATGGGCAGGATGGCCTGGTTGTGCGGATTGCGTCCACCCTTGGCCGAGCCACCCGCGGAGTCACCCTCCACGATGTAGACCTCGCACTCCTCCGGGTTGGTGGACTGGCAGTCCGACAGCTTGCCCGGGAGGGAGGTGGTCTCGAGGAGGGTCTTGCGACGGGTGAGGTCGCGGGCCTGGCGGGCGGCGACACGGGCGCGGGCCGCCTGGCTGGCCTTGGACACGATGTCCTTGGCCTCGCCGGGGTTGCGCTCGAACCAGTCGCGCAGGTGCTCGTTGGTGACCTTCTGGACGAAGGACTTGGCCTCGGTGTTGCCGAGCTTGGTCTTGGTCTGACCCTCGAACTGCGGGTCGGCCAGCTTGACCGAGATGATGGAGGTCAGGCCCTCGCGGATGTCGTCACCGGTGAGGTTGTCCTCCTTCTCGCGCAGCAGCCTCTGGTCCCGGGCGTACCGGTTGACCAGCGTGGTGAGCGCGGAGCGGAAGCCCTCTTCGTGGGTGCCGCCCTCCGCCGTGTTGATGGTGTTGGCGAAGGTGTGCACCGACGAGGTGTACGACTGGTTCCACTGCATGGCGACCTCGACCGCGATGCCGTCGCCCTCTTCCTCGAAGGAGATGATCGACGCGTGCGCCGGCTCCTTCTTGGCGTTGATGTGCCGGACGTAGTCCGACAGACCCTCCTCGTAGTGGAAGGTGTTGACCACCGGACCGTCGTCGGTGTGCTCGGGGCGCTCGTCGCGGATGGTGATGGACAGCCCCTTGTTGAGGAAGGCCATCTCCTGCATCCGGCGCGAGAGCGTCTCGAACGAGAACGTGGTGGTCTCGAAGATGTCGCCGTCGGCCCAGAAGGTGATCTGGGTACCGGTGTCGGCGGTCTCCTCGCCCTTGATGAGATCACCGGTCGGGGCGGTCATCTCGTAGTGCTGCCGCCACACGTGCCCCTGTTGACGGATCTCCACGTCCAGGGCGGTGGACAGCGCGTTGACGACGGAGATGCCGACACCGTGCAGACCACCGGAGACCGCGTACGACTTGCCGTCGAACTTGCCTCCCGCGTGCAGCGTGGTGAGGACGACCTCCACGGCCGGACGCTTCTCCACGGGGTGGATGCCGACCGGGATACCCCGACCGTTGTCGGTCACCCTGACCCCGCCGTCGGCGAGCAGCGTCACCTCGATGGCGTCGGCGTGGCCGGCCATCGCCTCGTCGACCGAGTTGTCGACCACCTCGGAAACCAGGTGGTGCAGACCGCGCTCCCCGGTGGAGCCGATGTACATACCCGGGCGCTTGCGTACTGCCTCAAGCCCCTCGAGAACCGTGATTGATCCTGCGTCGTAGGCCAAGTGGGAACACCCTCCTGCTGGGGACGCCTGTCGGCCGCGGCCGAGCGGACGACGGTCAACCCACGGCAGCGTGATCGACAGGGTGCGGTTGTACCGCGGACCTGGGGGATCACCGTTCGCCGCACGGGCCGTCCGCCCACCCTCTACATGGGGGCGTGGTACCGGCTACAGGCGTCTGAAGAACCGTCTCCATGATACCCCGCGCGGTGCGACAAAGTGGCATTGGCGGCGCTGTGCCGCCCCAGAACGAACGATCAGGGAGGGAGCCGAGTCCCTACACGCGGGAGACCCCTTGCGCAAGTCCCGGCGCGCTTCAGTGCCCTTACACGGACCGATGTCTCACTTTCCCCGCCCGCCGACCACGAGGGGGAGGCGGGCTCCGCACCGCCGGGACCGCACCCCGAACCACCTGAAACGCCGGAAAATCCCTGGTCACAGGGTCATCGGCGGCGCGATCCCGGGCCCTTCACCTTGATGGTGACGACGGTTCCGTCCCCCAGTTCCTCGTTCAACCGACGCATCAGGTCGCGCACCATCGCTCGCGCGTGAGCGGCCATGGTCGGTGAATCGGCGACGACCACGAGTTCACCGTCCGAATAACTCTCCGGACGCAGATGTTCGGCATTGAAATCGCCCACGATGTCGGACCAGCGGCCGAAGACCCCACCGATCGCCACCTGCTCCTGCCAGCCGTGCTCGATCAACCAGGTCCGCACCGCGTCACCGAACAACTGCGGCTCGTTCCGTGACCGCAACCGGCCACGTCTGCGGGCCCGTGTCGCGCCGCGGGGGACCGCGCCGCGTTCGCGCGCCTCGGCACGGGCGCGGGCCAGGGCCTGCCGCGCCGGTGGCGTCGGGGAAGACGCAGGGCGACCGTCCACAGGCTGTGGACCGCCACCGCTCCCACCGGACCCGACGTGGCCGCGTCCGGACGCGGGATCCACAGGCTGTGGAAAAGATTCACTCACTCTCGACCATTCCCCGCCGCACCCCGAACCTCGCGCCGTCGAGCTCCTCCGGGATGTCCGCGCCGACCGCGGCGGTCACCAGCACCTGTTCGGCGTCGCGCACGCGTTCGGCCAAGCGGCGCCGTCGCTCCGCGTCCAGTTCGGCGAAGACGTCGTCCAGGATCAGCACCGGGTCGTCGCCGTCGACCCTGAGCAGGTCGAACGCCGACAACTTGAAAGCCAGTGCGTACGACCAGGACTCTCCCTGACTGGCGTACCCCTTGGCGGGGAGATCACCGAGGCGGAGATGAAGTTCGTCGCGATGCGGTCCCACGAGGCTGATCCCGCGCTGGAGTTCACGCTCGCGGGCGGCCTCCATCGCCTCGCGCAGGATGTCCACAAGCTGTGGACGGTCGAACGGCAGGGCGGCCCCCTCCTCCACCGCGGAGGAACGGTAGGTCGGGACCGCCGGTCCGCCGGACTCGGTCAACCCGGCGTAGTTCTCGGCGACCAGGGGTCGCAGCTCCTCGACCAGCGCGATCCGCGCCAGGAGCAGTTCCGCGCCGGTCTCGGCCAGGTGGGCGTCCCACACCTCAAGGGTGCTCAGGTCCGGGGTCGACCGTCGACGCAACTGCGCCGAGGCCGATTTCAGGAGGGCGTTGCGCTGTTTGAGGACCCGTTCGTAGTCGGAGCGCACACCGGCCATGCGCGGGGCCCGCGCCACCAGGAGTTCGTCGAGGAACCGCCGGCGCTCACCCGGATCACCCTTGACCAGGGCCAGGTCCTCGGGGGCGAAGAGCACGGTGCGCAGAATCCCCAGGACGTCACGGGGGCGCCCCGCCGCGCCGCGGTTCACCCGTGCGCGGTTGGCCCTGCCCGGGTTGATCTCCAGGTCGACCAGCATGTCGCGACCGTCCCGCATGACCCGGGCGCTGACGATCGCGCGCGCCGCGTCCTGCCGGACCAGCGGGGTGTCGGAGGACACCCGATGACTGCCGAGGGTCGCCATGTAGCCGATGGCCTCGACCAGGTTCGTCTTGCCCTGACCGTTGGAGCCCACGAACACGCTCACGCCGGGTTCGAGTTCCAACAGGGCCGACTCGTAGGACCGGAAGTCGGCCAGTTGCAGGTGGGAGACGTACATCCGGCCTTCCTCCTGAAACGAGGGAGCGGGGTGAGGGAAGGGAAAAGGTACGGGGTGGCCGGGCCGTGCCCGGCCACCCCGCTGGATCGCGCGGGTCAGCCCTGGTGTTCGGCGCCGGTGTCGGCGGCCTTGGTGACCGCGTGTCCGCCGAACTGGTTGCGCAGGGCGGCCACGACCTTCATGGCCTCGCTGTCGTCCTGACGGGAGGCGAACCTGGCGAAGAGCGAGGCGGTGATGGCCGGGGCCGGGACCGCCAGGTCCACGGCGGCCTGCACGGTCCAGCGGCCCTCGCCGGAGTCCTGCACGTAACCGCGCAGCTCGGACAGGTCGGGGTCCTGCTCCAGGGCGCGACCGAGCAGGTCCAGCAGCCAGGAACGGACGACGGTGCCCTCGCGCCAGCTCTCGAAGGTGCCGGGGACGTCCTTGACGATCCCGGAGGCGACCATGAGCTCGTAGCCCTCGGCGAAGGACTGCATCATGCCGTACTCGATGCCGTTGTGGACCATCTTCACGAAGTGACCGGCCCCCACGGCACCGGCGTGCACGAAACCGCCGCCGTCGTCGGGGGTCAGGGAGTCGAAGAGCGGCCGCAGGCGCTCCACGTCCTCGTCCCGGCCGCCGACCATGATGCCGTAGCCGTTCTGGCGTCCCCACACACCACCGCTGACGCCGGCGTCGACGTAGCCGATGCCCTGGGCCGCGAGCGCCTCGGCCCGCGGGGCGTCGTCGACGTAGTGGGTGTTGCCGCCCTCGACGACGATGTCGCCCTCGGACAGGAGCTCGCCCAGGCGCTCGACGGTGGAGGTGGTCGGGTCACCGGCCGGGACCATCACCCAGACGACGCGGGGCGACGCGAGGCGGTCGACGAGGACCTCCAGGCTCTCCACGTCGCGCTCACCGGGGGAGGCGTCGTAACCGACGACGTCGTGGCCCTTCTCCCGCAGTCGGGCGGCCATGTTGCCGCCCATCTTGCCGAGGCCGATCATTCCGATTTGCATGCTGGGACTCCCCCTTGGACACCGGTGGACACGTGGAAGCCGACCGGCCCGGGCGGTCGAGGCCACGGGCCGGGCGGCGGACGCCGGTCTGCGTCTGTCGGATCCGTCAGCCGGACAGGCGCACCGGCATGATCAGGTAGCGGTATTCGGGGGTGCCGCCCTCCTCGGCCGGCTTTCCGGTGAGGATCGCGGGCTTGGTCGAGGTGGTGAAGTGCAGCCGGGCCACGTCCGTGCCGATGGCGCCGAGGCCGTCGAGCAGGTAGCCGGAGTTGAAGGCGATCTGGATGTCCTCACCGTCGAGGTCGGCCTCCAGGGTCTCCACAGCCTGTGCGTCCTCGCCGGTACCGGCCTCCAGCACCAGGCTGCCCTGGGAGAAGGCCAGCCGGAGCGGGGTGTTGCGCTCCGCCACGAGGGAGACGCGCTTGACCGCCTCGACGAACTCCGAGCGGCTGACCTCGGCCACCGTGTTGAAGGTGTCCGGCAGCAGGGCCCGGTACTTGGGGAACTCGCCGTCGAGCAGGCGGGTGGTGGTGCGTCGGCCGCCGCCCTCGAAGCCCATCATCCCCTCGCCGGAGTCGCCCCCCGAGAGCGCGATGGAGACCTCGGCGCCGGAGCCCAGCGACTTGGCGGTGTCGTGCAGGGTCTTGGCCGGTACCAGCGCGACCGCCGAGAGCTCGGGGTTCTCCGGCTTCCAGGTCAGTTCGCGCACGGCCAGGCGGTAACGGTCGGTGGAGGCGAGCGTGATGGTCTCGCCCTCGATCTCGACGCGGATACCGGTGAGCATGGGGAGCGTGTCGTCGCGCCCGGCGGCGACGGCCACCTGGCCGACGGCGGCGGCGAAGACGTCACTGCCGATGGTGCCGCTGACCCCGGGCATCTCCGGCAGAGAGGGGTAGTCCTCGACCGGCATGGTGTTCAGGGTGAACTTGGCGCTGCCGCAGGACACCACGACCTTGGGGCCGTCGGTGGCGATCTCCACAGTCTGTGGAGGAAGGTTGCGGGTGATCTCGGCGAGGAGTCGACCGGGGACCAGGGTCTGTCCGGCCTCCTCGATCTCGATGTCGACCGAGACCTGGGTGGAGACCTCGTAGTCGAACCCGGAGAGACGGACCCGCTGACGGTCGTCGATCTCCCCGGCGTCGAGGAGGATGCCGGCCAGGACCGGCACAGAGGGGCGTGTCGGCAGTGTGCGCGCCGTCCAGGCGACAGCGTCGGCCAGTACGTCGCGTTCGACCCGGAACTTCACTTTCCGACTCACTTTCCGCAGGATCCGATGGACCGGCCCCAGCCTCGACGTCGCAGCTCATGGATGTCTCGTGGGCCTACCGAGGGTCCCGTCAACAGGGTGTGGACGCACCGGCGTCGAGCGCAGGTTCGGACCACAGGAGGCCGTCTCGGATGCCGTAGGGGTCACCGCTCGGAAGCGAGCGGCGGAGGACAGGGGCGAGAACACACGTTACCCGGATTCCCTCGTCGTCGCTGCCGGCTCAGCACCCGACCGCCGTCACGTCGATCCGGAGCCGTTGTCCACAGATTTTCCGCGGAGCGGTTGAGAAGCCAAATCTGAGCTATAGAAGGTGCGTAGTAGTAGTAGGGCCTGTGGATAATGTGGATAACCACTGTTTATGCAGGTCACCCCGGAGATTTTTGTCCACAGGCCCTGTGGAGGACCCTGTGGGTAACTCGGACCGTCTGTGGACGAAAATCGGGGTCCCCAGTTTTTCCACACCGCGTCCACAGGTCGGTCCACAGGTTTTCCCCATGTTGTCCACACCCGCAGGGGATGCAGCGGTCCGGTGGCGTGTCTCCGCGTCCACAGGACGACCCCGACTTACCCACAGGCGTGACGGGGTTGTCCACAGCTTATCCACACCGTTGTCCACAGTTTTGGCGGCTCTCCTGTGGATAACTTCGTGCGAAGTCGTCGAAAAAATTTGTGGCGCCCCTTCCACATACCGCGCGAACCCGGGCAAAGAGTCTGTGCACAGGGTTTTCCACAGGCCTTCCGGCCATTCCGGGCAGCGACCCTCGTGACCAGCCCTTCCGGCCGCCCTCGCCGGCCGGTGTGGGCAGGGCAACAGGGCCGGGAGGCCCTGGAAACCAGGGCGAACGGTCGACTTCGGGCATGGACGTCGCCGCATCGGACGACACGCCTCTTTCGCTTGTGGGCGGCGATACCGCCGCACAAGCCTGTGGATAACTCGGCTCGGGCGGTTCCCGGGAGACCGGGGAGAAGTGGGGACGCCCCGACCTGTGGACAGCGGCCTCGGTCGTCGTCGGGGCCCGTGAGCGCGCCGGGGGAGGGGGACGGGTAGACGCGTGCGGCGGCGGGCGTGTCGCCACGTCGGCACATCGTCACGTCGCCATATCGACCCGGACCGCGCCCGGAGGGCACGGGCGACCCCGGGCACGGACGGTGCGGTGGGTGCGGGCGGTCACGTCGCCGTCGTGGTGCTTGGAAGGAAGGAGGAAAGGAGAAGAGGGGTACCGGTCACCGGTACCCCTCTTCTCCTTGTCTCTCTGTCGCCTTGTCGACCCGTCGCGGATCAGGTCAGCGTCGGCTGGTCCTTGATCCTGCTGGTGAGTTCGTGGACCTGGTTGTAGATCGAACGGCGCTCCGCCATGAGCGCGCGGACCTTGCGGTCGGCGTGCATGACGGTCGTGTGGTCGCGGCCGAACTGCTGGCCGATCTTGGGCAGGGACAGGTCGGTCAGTTCGCGGCACAGGTACATGGCGATCTGCCGGGCCGTCACCAGGACCCGGGAACGGGAGGTCCCGCACAGGTCCTCCAGACTCAGGCCGAAGTAGGCGGCGGTCTGGGACATGATCGTGCTCGCCGTGATCTCGGGGACCTCGTTGTTGGGCACCAGGTCCCGCAGCACCTGCCCGGTGAGGTCGAGGTCGACCGACTGCCGGTTGAGGCTGGCGAACGCGGTGACCCGGATCAGCGCGCCCTCCAACTCACGGATGTTGGTCGAGATCTTGCTGGCGATGAACTCCAGGACCTCGGGCGGGGCGGCCAGTCCCTCCTGCGCCGCCTTCTTGCGCAGGATGGCGATGCGCGTCTCCAACTCGGGCGGCTGGACGTCGGTGAGCAGGCCCCATTCGAACCGGCTGCGCATCCGGTCCTCCAGCGTGGTCAGCTGCTTGGGCGGCCGGTCGCTGGAGATGACGATCTGCTTGTCGGAGTTGTGCAGGGTGTTGAAGGTGTGGAAGAACTCCTCCTGCGTCTGCTCCTTGTTCTCCAGGAACTGGATGTCGTCCACCAGGAGGACGTCGATGTCCCGGTACCGGCGGCGGAATCCGTCCGCCTTGCCGTCCCGGATCGAGTTGATGAACTCGTTGGTGAACTCCTCGGAGCTGACGTAGCGCACCCGGGAACCCTCGTAGAGCCGGTGGGTGTAGTGCCCGATGGCGTGCAGGAGGTGGGTCTTGCCCAGCCCGGAGCCACCGTGGATGAACAGCGGGTTGTACGCCTTGGCGGGAGCCTCCGCGGCCGCGACCGACGCGGCGTGCGCGAACCGGTTGCTGGACCCGATGACGAACGTGTCGAAGGTGTACTTCGGGTTCAGGCGCGCGTGATCGCCCGGGGGGATCTCCGGGGAACGCCCGGGCGGCGCGGTGGGGGAGGACGTGGAACCGTTCACCGCCGGCGCGGGGGCCGCCGCGGGGCCTCCCGTGGTGGGGGCGTCCGCGCGCTCGGGGGCGGACGGCTCCACGGGCGTGGTCGCCCCGGGCGCCTCGCCGCGATCCATGGGCTCCTCGGCCGGCTCCCGAGGGGGAACGGCGGGGGCCTCCTGGACCGGGGTCTCCCAGCGGTTGGGTCGGTCCCAGCCCGGCTCGCCCCAGGACTGCTGCTGCCACAGCTGTTCCTGGGTCGGCCAGCCGGTCGATGACCCCCAGGAAGCGGGGGGCTCGGCGATCGGCTCCGCGCGGGCCTCGGGGTGACCCGAGGGCGCGGCACCCGGCTCCGGGGTCGGAGCGGGCCACGGCGACGGCTGCTCCGGGTGCGCGTGCCGGGGTTCGGCGGCCGGTGGGGTCGCCCACACCTCGGGCCCGGGCCGATACCTCCGGTCCCCGTACGGTTGTTCGGTACCCAGCAGATCGGCCTGTCCCGGCTCCTGACCGGGGGCGTGGGCACCCAGGGCCTCGGCCGGGTGCGGGGTCGCCGGACGCGCGTGCTGGCCACGGGGTTCCTGGAACGACGGTGGCCCCTGCTGCCGCCCCGGGGCCATCGGGTGCTCCGGCGCCGGTGGGGTCTGCGGTCGTTCGGAGGGGAACGCTCCGGTGCCGCCGTAGGAGGTCGGCGAGGAGGGGGGTGG